>JAVBPQ010000148.1:0-24804 GCA_031549525.1 Clostridiaceae bacterium
GGCTATTTTTGCAAGCGATATGATTATAAAATTGACCAAAGCAATATTTAAATGTATCAGGAAATCCTTCAGCATGTCCACCTGGATAACCTGTGATACTTTTAACATTTCTGTGAATTAAAGAAGGGTCCTTTGTAATAACTTCATTATATCTATCTCTATGTCCAAAAATCAAATCATTAAGGTTATTCTCTGAATCCCATTCAAAAGAGGATTTTGTGCCACTTATAAATATTGAAATCTTATTTTTTTTGCCTGCAAAAACCTGAGATATAAACATATTCCCAATCGCTCCATTGTTAAAGCGAAGCATAACCATAGCCATATCCTCTGTATCTATAGAAATATCTTCATATCCTTCATCGCTTTGCTCATTTGAAAAAGTTTTAATGACTTTGCTCTTAGATTTCTTTCGAGTCTTATAATAAGTAGAAAACTCTGCAAATACTTCTTCTGCTTTAAGCCCTGTTGTATTTTCAACCGTATCAAGCCAGTGAGATCCGATATCAGCAACAACACGAGTTTGACCAGATTCTTTAGAGATAAGCCTCCAAGAATAATCTGTCTCATATAAAAGCCAGTCTTGAACATACCCTCCATGGACAGACATTATATTTCCAATATCTCCATCAGCTATCATATTGCGCATTTGGCTAACCATAGGATTAAACCTATTATGATAGTTTACTCCGTGAACAACACCATTTAAGTTAGCAGCTTCTAGCATCTTTTTAGCCTCTTCTAAGGTGGAAGTCATGGGCTTTTCACACATGACATTTATTCCTCTCTCCATAGCATAAATGGAAATTGTATGATGAAGATAATTAGGAGTACATATATGTATAGCATCTAGTTTTTCAGTATTTATCATATCCTTATAATCAGTATAAAACGCTGGAACATGTAAATTCTTTGCCTTTTTCTCTGCATCATGAGCTGTTGTAATAGCTACAACATCTACAAATCCTAAACGACGCAGAGCTTCAATATGAGCAACGCCTATAAAGCCAATTCCTATTACACCTACTTTAAACATGATCATTTTCACTCCTGTCTTGTAATCCATTACAATTATTTTGGTTTTGATTATAGCATTCACCCCTCATAAAATCAATAAAATTTAAATTATAAGCTATGATATTGACATTCAAATATAAAATAAAGTATAATTCAAAATGTAATCAATTACAAATACAAGCCATAAGGGTGGTGTATAAATTGACCATAAAAGATGTGGCTACCCTTGCAGGTGTCTCTGTAGCAACAGTATCGAGAGTTATAAATAATGACCCTGTAGTGAAAGATAAACTTAAAAAAAAAGTTTTAAATATCATAAAAGAATATAATTACATACCAAACAACATTGGTCGCAGTTTAAGAAAGTTAAAAAGCGAAATGTTGCTTATAATGCTACCTACCTTATCAAACCCTTTTTATTCTAAGATTTTAAAAGGGATTGAAGATAGCGCAAATATAAAAGGCTATGGAGTTTTAAATATTGTAACCCACAATAAACTGGATTTAGAGCAAAAATATTTAAACCTCTTAAAGACAAAACAAGTTGATGGTGTTATATCTTTAAATTCTACTCTTTCTTTTGAAGAGATAAATAATATAGCAAAAAACTATCCTTTTGTTCAATGCTGCGAATATACAAATAAGTCAAATATTCCTTATGTTATGATTGATAATTACAAAGCTGCTTATGATTCTGTAAGCTATTTTATTAAGGAAGGTCATAAAAATATAGCTTTAATCTCTGGAAATCAATATACCTGTTCAGAAAATCTTAGAAAAAAAGGATATTCTGATGCTCTTAGCAATGCGGGCATAGAAATCAATAAAGAATACATAGAGGTAAGTGATTATAAACCTAAAACTGGTTACGAAATATGCAAAAAATTTATGTCCTGTAAAAACCCTCCTACTGCAATTTTAGCAGTTTCTGATATGTTAGCTATTGGAGCGACTAATTTTTTAATGACAAATAGTTTTGATGTTGGAGTCGATGTAGAGATAATAGGCTTTGATAACGCTTCTATAACCGAAGTGTACATGCCGACTATATCAACCATCGCTCAACCTCGTTATGAACTTGGGCAAATATCTGTAGATCTTATTATGGAAAAGATAAATAATTTAAATACCCTCAATAAAGGCATAACCCTTCCTCATAAATTGCTCTTAAGACAGACCACAAGAAGGCACTTAAAATAGGTATCCTCTGGCTTTTTTTGCCAATAAATATATGGAGGTTTTTATTAATGAAAAAATTATTAGCAATTTTGCTAGCTATGGTCATGATTTTTATACTTGCTGGCTGCTCTGGGACAAGTACCTCAAATGATTCTACTGCTGCAACATCTTCATCACCAGATACAACTGCTTCGAGTGGTGATACTACTGCTTCAAGCGGAGATACTACTGCATCTACTAACACAAAAAAAGTATTAGGTGTTGTTATGCCAAATGCAACTCATGGTTTTTTAGGCGAGAGCATAAAACATGCAGAAGCTGCTTGTAAAGAACTTTCTTCTAAAAATGGCTTTGAATATAAGTTTTTAACTTCTGCAGAGTCATCTGAACAAAACAATCAATTAGATACCTTAATCAACGAAAAAGTAGATTGTATAGTACTTTGGCCACATAATGGTGATGAACTAAGGGCTGGTGCCCAAAAGGTTATGGATGCTAAAATTCCTCTTATAATCTATGACCGCCTTATAACTGGATTGCCTGTTACAGCAGAAGTCATGGGTGATAATGAAACCATCGGTAAAAAAACTGGCGAATATATGAATAAATACTTTGCTGAAGACTTAAAGCAAGGTCCTGTAAACATATTAGAGTTTAAAGGTGATAATTCCACAGTTCCTCAGCAGCGTTCAGATGGCTTTAAAAGCACTGCTGATCCAAATTTTAAGGTTATCCAACAGTTTTCAACAGACTGGCAGCGTGCTAAAGCTATGGAGCAGATGGAGACCTTTTTAACCAACAGTTCAAAAGAAGATATAGAGAGCATTAAAGCTGTATTTACTCATGATGATGAAGTTGTTCTAGGAGTTTTAGATGCAATTTCTAAATATAGCGGAGAAGCTAAATTAAATATTAAACTCGTTACAGGGGTAGGCGGTAGAAAAGAAAATATTGAAACTTTTGAGCCTATTAAAAATGATCTAGCTATAGATCAAGTTACTTATCTATTTTCTCCTGCAATGGTTAAAGATGCTATTTTATATGGAGTTGATATTCTAAATGGTGAAAAAGTAGAAGGACTCCACCTCATTGACACTATGGAAATAGATGCTTCTAGTTTAGATGCTTACAAAAAAAGCGAACCTTATATACTTCGTTATGAAAGCGGTATATAGTACATAAAATATCTATAGAGAATCTGCCTATAGGCAGATTCTTTTTAAAATTAAATCCTTAAAGAGGTGAAATTATGGTTTTAGAGATGAAGAATATTTCAAAGAATTTTGGTGGCGTACAAGCTCTTTCTAATGTATCCTTTACGGTAAAAGATGCTGAAATCCATGGGCTTTTAGGAGAAAATGGGGCAGGCAAGAGCACTTTGATGAATATCTTAGCTGGTACCTTTCCTCCTTCTCTTGGTGAAATTATAATAGATGGCGTAAACATTGAACATATGACCACAAAAAAAGCTAAGGAATTAGGAATTCGCTTTGTCCACCAAGAATTAAACCTTGTAAATGATCTAAAAGTTTATGAAAATTTATTTTTAGGAGAAGAGATTGCTTCAAAATTTGGATGGCTTAGTAAGAAGCAGATGATGGAAAAATCAAAAAAAGTTTTATCTGAGATAAATTTAAATATAAACCTTGAAGAGCAGGTTTCGAACCTAGACACTTCTCATAAGCAGCTTATTGAAATTGCAAAAGCCCTCTTATTTGATTGTAAATTAATCATCATGGATGAACCTACTACAGCTTTAACTAATAAAGAAATTGAGCATTTATTTTCCATAATGCTCAAAATGAAAAATAAAGGTGTAAGCATGATCTACATCTCTCATAAAATGCCTGAGCTCTTTGAGATATGCGATAAATATACAGTCTTTAGGGACGGAAAATTTATAAAAAGCGGATATTTTAAGGATATAAATGAAAAAATTGCCACAGAACTTTTAGTAGGCAAGAGCATCTCTACTGAAGATATAGTTATAAGCGATAAAACTACTCAAGATGTTGTTTTAAAGGTTTCAAATATCACCTGTGAACCTTTTTTTAGGGATATTTCATTTGACGTTAAAAAAAGTGAAGTTATTGCTATCACTGGTCTCCATGGAGATGGAAGAGGCGAGCTTGCTGAAGCCTTATTTGGAGTTTTAAAGATAAATTCTGGAAGTGTTTTTCTAAATGATAAACCTCTTAATTTTAAGAATATTAAGAATGTGATGAACGCAGGGATAGGAATGGTCCCTCGCAGTAGAAAAGAAAGATCCATAATAAAAGATATGAACATAATGGATAATTTATTTATTTCAAGCTTTGTTCATAAAAGCGGTGGTTTTTTCTTAGGCAAAAATAACCAAAGAGAGCAATATAAAATAAGCCGTGAAAAGACCAATATTAAAGCCTATAGCCCAGATGATCTTATAACATCCCTCTCAGGAGGTAATCAGCAAAAGGTTATTCTCTCAAGATGGCTTGAAGTGGATTCTTTAGTATATATACTTGATAATCCAACCCAAGGTATCGATGTTGGAGCAAAATTTGAAATTTACAATATAATCCATGGACTCTCTAACCAAGGTAAAAGTATCATAGTATTTAGTGCAGAATTCCCAGAGATATATCAAGTAGCTGATAGATGCATTGTGATGTATAAAGGAAGGATTAATAAAATATTAAATCGAGATGAATTAAATGAAATGACTATTATGTATTACGCAACAGGCGCAAACTTGGAGGAAATTCAATGAAAATAAATTTTAAGAGTTTTTATAGAAATTATTCTTTTGTCTTTTCTTTTATTGTTTTATTCGTTATAGCCATATTTATAAATAAGGATTTTTTAACCTATAGCAGCATCTCTACTCTGCTTCTACAATCAACTATAAAAGGTATCATAGCTTTAGGGATGACATATATCATCATATCCTCTCAAATAGACCTCTCTGCAGGTTCAGCCTGTGCCCTTTGTGCAGGAATTGGAGTAGTTGTTTTAAATTCTACAGGAAGTATTATGATCATGCTCTTATTTTGCCTTATATTTGGTACAATCCTTGGGACTATCAATGGCATCATCGTTACAAAAGGCAAAATAGCTCCATTTATCGTAACCTTAGCAACTATGAGCGCCTATCGTTCAATAATCGTACAATTAGGACAAGGTGGACCCTTTAATGTGAGCACAACTCTTCTTAAAAGGTTTTCGTCTGTTACAAGCGGATCACTTTTTCATATATCAAATTTAGCAATCATCTTTATAATTGTCACAATAATCATGGCAATAATCATGAATAATACAAAGTTTGGCAGATATGTATATGCAACTGGCTCTAATGAGATGGCTGCAAGGCTTACGGGCATAAACACTGATAGAATTAAGATATTATCTTTTAGCATCATGGGGCTCGCTGTTGGTTTATCTTCGTTTCTTCTATCATCAAGGCTCACCTCTATAACTGCAGCAAATGCAGGTGCTTCCTTTGAATTAGATGCTATAGCAGCCGTTGCAATTGGCGGAACTGCTATGACTGGAGGGCGTGGAAACATATTTGGAACATTTTTAGGGGCAATCATGCTTCAGATGATCGAAGGCATCCTCATTGCAGCAAAAATTCCTCCTTTTTTAAATGGACTCGTCAAGGGTATTATAATTATCTTAGCTGTTCTTTTCCAAAGGCAAAAAAATGATCAGTAAATAATCATAAAATATTAAACAATTAGGAAGTAAAAAATTTGATACCTTTATGTATCATTTTTCATTACTTCCTTTTTTTAATCATTATCAATTCTGTACCAACTGAATTGCAAGCCCGCATTGGGATTTCAATTCAGCATTCCCTTTGATCGGAATTTATGATACTCTTATATGCTCATTCCAAGGTTTTTCGCTTCCTCTATTTTTCCACTACCCAAAACTTCTCCAAGATTCTTCCAGCCTGAGTATCTTTCAAAGTTTTCGTACCATCTTTTTGCCTCACTATAATCTGGACCACCTGCGGTCATTATAAGCACACTTTCTCTTTTAAAGTCTTCATATCCGAGATTTCTAACTTTAGCATATAATCGATCTGTTGCTGTTTTCAATGGACCAGTTATGTTCCAGAAATATACAGGCGAAACAAACACTACAACATCCGCCCTCATAAAAGCTGGATATATTTTTGCCATATCATCCTTTTGTACACATGGATTATCACAGCCTTTTGGTGCACTCTCACAGCTATTACATCCAAGACATCCATGAATATCCATAGACTGTAAATAAAATGTATCAACATTATGTCCTGCACTTCTTGCTCCTTCAATAAAAGCCTCAAGCAATTTAGCTGTGTTTCCATTTTTTCTAGAAGCTCCATTTAAAACTAATATATTTTTCATGAATTATCCCTCTCTTTTATTATGCGTTGGCTATAGATTTTCCTAATTCATAGGCTTTCTCACAATCCTTAGGAAAGACTTCTTCCCTACGTTTTTTCCTATCCGCTTCATTAAAGTTCGCCATATGATATTTGCTGTAGTCTGTTACTTGCAGGGTTTCAGTAGATACCATATGAGCAGAGTTACCAAAATACATCTTAAGCATCATCTCATAGGACTGAAACCTATCAGTATAACCAATTTTATCAAATATGTATTCTGGTGCGTTCATAGTATAGATAAATGCCGTTTTCTTCGTTCCGCTAAGGAAAGGCTTGGCATAATCATCATAGTTCAAATACTGGAAGATCAGTCTTTCCCAAAATGCCCGCATCATTGCAGTTATATCTCCTAGATAGATTGGTGAACCCAATATAAATCCATCGCTCTTGTCAATCTCATCAAGAACAGGCTTAAGATCGTCATTTACAATACAATGTCCAAGACTTTTGCCTCCTTTAACTTTGCAGGACAAACATCCAGTGCAGCCTTTATACGCTAAATCATAAAGATTGATAAGCTCCGTCTCTGCGCCTGCGCTTTTTGCGCCTTCAAGAGCCTTGTTTAATAAGATATGAGTATTCCAGTTTTTACGTGCGCTTCCGTTTACAGCAACAATTTTCATCAAATAACCACCTTTAACTTATAATAGTATTAAATTATGAATCGTGACGATGCTGGCATAAACATCGCTGTCTGCCTTTCCACCATCTTTTGATATTTTAGATATAAGTTTGCTTTTCTTTATTCTTTATTGTATGATATAAGAAACTTATTATCAAGTACGCACATTTTTGTTCCCTTATAAGTGTTTTTTGGAGGATTTATGGAAAAGGTAATTTGTTCAGAAGGGTTAGTAAAAAATAGTCACAATGAATGCCCTATTATTTACGCCATTAGACTGATCGGTCAAAAGTGGAAAATTCCTATTTTATGGAATCTCATGGAATATGAAATACTGCACTACAATGAATTAAAACGTCAAATCCCTGGTATTACAAATACAATGTTAACAAGATGCCTGCGAGAACTGGAGGAATTTGCTCTGGTTAACCCGCTTGAACACAGCACAATTCCCCCATCCGTTGAATATAGCTTAACAGATCGCGGAAAAGCGTTGCTTCCAACATTGAATGAATTGTATCGCTGGGGCGAGGAACAAATGGGAATATAAATTATAGAAATAGAGGAGTCAAAACTAACTTTTAATTAATTAACTCCTCTATTTTAAGTCTATTTATTTTCCAACGCTTTCTCCAAGATAAGCTTTCTTAACCTCTTCATTTACCAATAGGTCTTTTCCTGTTCCTGTTAGTTTAATATTTCCTGTCTCAAGGACATATCCAATATGCGCAATATGGAGGGCAACATTAGCATTTTGTTCTATTAAAAGAATTGTGATACCTTCTTTGTTTAATTTTTTTATTATCTCAAAGATATCCTTAACTATTAGAGGAGCAAGTCCAAGAGAAGGTTCATCCATCATTAAAAGCTTAGGTTTTGCCATAAGAGCTCTGCCAACTGCAAGCATTTGCTGCTCACCGCCTGACAAAGTTCCTGCAAGCTGCCAGCTCCTCTCTTTTAACCTTGGAAACAACTCATACACCCAATCTATATCCTTTTTGATACTTTCTACATCTTTTCTTGTAAAAGAGCCCATTTTCAAATTTTCAAGAACTGTAAGATTTGAAAAAACTCTTCTGCCTTCAGGTACAAGAGATATGCCTTTTTTGATTATCTCATGTGTAGGAACGCCTAATAAACTTGCTCCCTCATAAGTTATACTTCCACTTACAGGTTTAACAAGTCCTACTACGCTCCTTAAAGTGGTGCTCTTTCCTGCTCCATTTGCACCAACTAAAGTTACAATCTGACCCTTATCAACATTTATAGAGATTCCTTTGAGGGCTTCTATACCTCCATAAGAAACCACAAGGTTTTCTATTTTAAGCATCCTCACTCACCCCCAAATAAGCTTCAATAACCTTTTTATTGTTCTGAACTTCATATGGGCTTCCTTTTGCTATGGTTATGCCGTAATCAAATACATATACCCTATCAGATATACCCATTACAAGGTGCATATGATGCTCAATTAGAAAAATAGTCAGCTTATAATCATGCCTTATCCTATCTATAAAATGAGTCAATTCTTCAGTTTCCTTAGGGTTCATCCCAGCAGCAGGCTCATCTAATAATACAAGCTTTGGATCTGTTGCAAGAGCTCTTGCAATTTCAAGTCTCCTTTGCTGACCGTAGGGAAGAGAAGAAGCCTTATCATCTTTATACTGCAAAAGCTCAAATTTTTTTAAAAGTTCGTAGGATTTTTCCATCATCGCCTTTTCCTCTTTTTTATAGTGAGGAAGATTAAAAATAGCACTAAAGACATCCGATTTAAGCCTTAAGTGATTTGCTATAAAAATGTTGTCTAAAACTGATAAATCTTTAAACAACCTTATATTTTGAAAAGTTCTTGCAATACCTAACTTTGTAATCTCATCAGGTCTTAACCCTGTAATATCTTTTTCACAAAAATATATTTTCCCAAACGTAGGTTTGTAAACACCTGTTATCATATTAAAAGATGTGGTCTTACCTGCTCCGTTTGGTCCTATTAGCGCAACTATTTCTCCTTCATTTATTTCCATATTAAAATCTTTAACTGCAACAAGTCCACCAAACTGCATGGTAACATTTTCAACTTTGATTATATTCTTTAATGCCATCTTCTATTCCCCCTTCTCTAGAGGTTCTTTGCCGCGTAATCTATTTATAAAATTAAAAAATCCATTCCAAGAAAATTCATTAGATCCCATAATACCTCTTCTAAAAAATATTACTACCATAACAAGAAGAAGGGAAAACACAACCATTCTAAGACCAGGAAGATTTATAGTAAAAAACCCAAAGTTCATTGGAGCATCTAAAAACCTAAGCCATTCTTGACCAATTGTAACCACAAAAGCTGAAATAATTGTTCCTGTAATGCTTCCCATACCTCCTAAAACTACTATAAGGAGTATATTAAAAGTTAATGTAAATCTAAACATGGTAGGATCTATAGTTCCAAGTATGCTAGATAATAAGCCTCCTCCTATTCCTGCAAAAAACGCACCTATCATAAAGGCTATTATTTTATGTTTAAACAAATTAACTCCCATAGCTTCAGCTGCTACCTCATCCTCTCGTATTGCTTTAAAAGCTTTTCCATAGCTGCTTTTTATTAGCAATATTAAAATCACAGTTGTAAAAGCTGCAAAGGAAAAAGTCCAGTAAATGTTTGCACTATCTGGTATACCTTTTAACCCCAGAGATCCATTAGTTATACTTTGAGTGTTGGTTACAACAACCCTTATGATCTCTGCAAAGCCAAGAGTTGCAATAGCAAGATAGTCACCTTTAAGCCTTAAAACTGGCGCTCCTATTAAAAAAGCAAAGATTGCAGTTATTATCCCTGCAATTATTAAAGCAGGAAAAAATGGTATAGAAAAACTATTAAGTGGGGCAATCAGCGGTTTCATAAAAAAGTTTATATCTTTAACAGATACAGGCATAGATAAAAGAGCTGTCACGTAAGCTCCTACTGCCATAAATCCTGCATGACCTAAGGAAAAAAGACCTGTAAAACCATTTATTAAATTCATGCTAAGACCTAATATGGTGTATATTGCACAGTTATTTAATACCCTGCGCATATATGAATCGAAGGTAGAATTAGCAACTATGACAAATATTACTAATGCTACTATAAAGACAGCATTTAAAATTAAATTCCTTATCTTTGTATTCTTCATCTTACACCTCACACCTTATCAGAAATCTTTTCGCCCATTATGCCTGTAGGCCTGAACAATAACAATATTATGAGCACAATAAATGCAAAGGCATCTCTATACCCTGTTAAATCCAAAGAAAGTCCTAGCATATTAGGAAGTGAAACTATCATTATCTCACCAAAGCCTAGAAGAAGTCCTCCTATAACTGCACCTTTAATATTTCCAATTCCTCCTACAACTGCTGCAATAAAGCACTTAAGCCCTGGCATCATTCCCATATAAGGTTGTACATTTTGGTACTTTAATCCCCACATTATACCCCCTATTGCAGCAAGCATAGAGCCTATTCCAAAGGTAACAGAAATAACCGTATTTACATTTACACCCATGAGCCTTGCTGCTTCATGATCTTTTGATAAGGCTCTCATAGCCATACCGATTTTTGTATGATTTATAAGATATAAAAGTGCTGCAAGGAAAATAACTGTTAAAACAGGTATGATTAAATTTACCTTTTGCAATGAAACTGGTCCAATTTTAATCACATCTGTAAAGATACCAATCGAGGGAAAAGCCTTAGGAACACCACCAAATAATAAAACTGCAAAACTTTCTAAGAAAAATGATACACCTATTGCGGATATCATGACAGATATTTTTGGCGCATCTCTTAAAGGAGAATAGGCAGCTTTTTCAATTACAACACCTAATATACCAGTTAAAATGATGGCAATTAAGAATGCTATTGGCCAAGGTACATGATACATAACCACACCATAAAATGCAAAATAAACTGACATCATAAAAATATCACCATGGGCAAAATTTATAAGCCTTAAAATACCATAAACCATGGTATAACCTATCGCTATTAAAGCGTATAAGCTTCCAAGTGATATACCATTAGTTAAATTCTGTAAAAATATATCCATAAACCTAACACCCTTTCACAAATATCTCAACTATCATGGACATACAAAATAGTTTTTTCCTAATATAAATTTTAGCTCCCTTTTCAAGACTTTAAGAGTTTGAAAAAGGAGCAATTCTATTATTTAGCCTTAACTAAATCCTTATATACAAATTTTCCGCCTTCTACTGTCTTTAAAACTGCATCTTTTATAGCATCTCCATTAGCATCTAAAGTTATAGATCCTGCAGCACCTTTAAAATCGGTTGTCTTTGCTATTTCATCCCTTATCTTAACAGGATCATCTGAATTAGCTCTTTGTATTGCATTTAGTATGACAAGATAAGCATCATAAGCAAGAGCAGAAACAGCAGCAGGTTCTTCATTATATGCCTTTTTATATTCCTCTACAAATTTCTTTGATTCATCGTTTATTGGATTTGTAGCATCAAAGAATGTTGAAAATACCACTCCTTCAACCTTATCCTTACCAACTTCTATAAATGCTGGGGTCTCCCATGTATCAGTTCCTAAAAAAGGTACTGTAACTCCAAGTTCTCTCGCTTGTTTAATTGCCATAGCAGATTCTGTAAAGTTTCCTGGTGCAAAGATAATATCAGGATTTTTTGCTTTAATATTTGATATCTGAGCAGAAAAATCTTGGTCACCAGTATTGTAATTTGCAACTTCCACTATGCAATTTTCATCCCCAGTTAGCTTTTTAAACTCATCGCTAAAAAATTTAACAAGACCTACTGAATAATCATTTGATACTTCCTGAATTATACCAACTTTTTTAGCACCTAACGTATTAAAAGCATAATTTGCCATTACAGTTCCTTGGAATGTATCTAAGAAGCATACCCTAAAATAATAATCATTTCCTTGAGTTACAAGAGGATTAGTACAAGAAGCTCCTACTGCAGGAATCTTTGCATTTTTTACTATATCTCCTGCTGCCATAGAAAGTGAACTTCCCCAGCTTCCAAGTATCGCATTGACCTTATCTTGTTCTACAAGCTTTGCTGCAGCGGTTGCAGCTTCTACCTTATCAGATTTATTATCTGCAATAACAAGCTCAATTTTTTTACCTAAAACCTCAGGGTATAGCTTATTTGCAAGTTGTACTCCCTTAACTTCAAGTTCACCTCCACCTGCATTAGCTCCTGTTATAGGTTCAAAAATACCTATCTTAATCACATTTCCCCCACCTGCAGAAGCACCATTATTTGCGTTGTTAGTACACCCAAATAGTGACATCATAAAAATAAACGTTAAAATACTTAATAAAAATTTTTTCTTCATTATAATTCCTCCTAATTTTGTATAGTTGTAAATTATTATTTAGATTATATATCAATATTAATATTAACTCAATAAGTGTTTATAATTCCCCATATAATCAGGTTAAATAAAATTAACATTCTTATCTTGTTTTAGTGTACTATCAATTTTAATACGGTTTATTTTCAAGTATTCCATAAGTTCTTCTATAGATTTTTTAATTTTTTTATCCATATTATAGCTTCTTTGTATATTGTTTTCCCACCACCAATTTTTTATTATAAGAGAGTCTCCTTTTAAATCTAAAACAGGTTCAAACCTTGCTACAAATCTATCTCCATATACTACTGGAAGTACATAATATCCATATTTTCTTTCATTCTCTCTCTTATACACTTCCCAGGTGTATTCAAAATCAAATATCTTCTTCACAAGCTTTCTATCCCATAAGATGTTATCAAGTGGTGCAATTATCCTGCATTCATCTTCAAAGGATGCTTCACTTTCAATAAGAAATTTTTCCTGCTCTTTTAGGATATAAAATTTCTCCTCTATACCTTCAATTTCTATTTCTAATATCTTCTCATTTAAAATAAGATTGAAAAAAGCTAAGTTTCTTTCTTTAGTTTTAAAATCGCATATTCCAAGATAAGCATCACTTGCTTTATTCCAAAGCATTCCAACAGATCCTATTCTCCTTAGTATGTACCACATGTGGTAATCTATGATATCTTTATTCGGATCTTCTTTTTTAATTATGCTATCTTTTATATATTTATGAGTAAAATCATAATATTTTTTATTTTTATCTCTATGACAAATTATTATTTCCCCTGATCTCCACATCAATTCAAGTGCAGCCTTTGATATCTTGCTATCATTGTTCCATCCAAAATTCACGCGCTCATTTAATTTAAGATCATTTGATGATATTGCGCCATTTTTATTTATCATATCTTTCACAAAAGGGATGATATTCAAAATTTCTTTTCTATTATATAGAATATTAGTATAAATTTGCCTGTTTTCATGTAAAAAAGGCCAATCCTCAGTTAGGTATATGCATAAATTTTTATCATATCCCTCTACTAATTTTCTATCTTTATATAAAAGCTCATATAACATTTCTTTTTTAAACCCAAAAATTCTTGAATGAAGTACTAACTCATGATTACACGCTATGATATTTAAAGGATCAAACTGAATGGAAAAAACCCTATTGAGAAAAGCTTCTATTCCTATTTTATCTGAAAACATTTTTTTAGATAAAAGACCTTGATAGTACAGCATATATTTAGCTGCCTGTTTTTTTGTAATTTTCATCTTTATAACCCCTACTCTATATTTAAAAAGGCTATTTGTAAAATAACCTTTGCAAATATTATAGAAGTTTATATATTAATAATCAAAATAAATATCCTCTATTCTATTACCATTTATATCTAAAATTGATAATCTAAATCCTAAAAAATTTCTATCCTTTGCCATTTCATTAGATCTTACCTTTACTAATAGGCTATTCCATCCTTTTAACAATGTAGATGTTTTATCACTTATATGCTTATATAAAATATCATCTGATTCAAATTCTTTTTTATTGTTCACAAATAACGCTATATTATTGCTGCAGCTTATTTCAAATAATACCTCCTGTTCATCGTGAATGTATAGCTTTGTTTTAGCATAAGCAACAGCATTGCTTTGTTCCTTTAATTTATTAAAATTAACAAGCCCAAAAGATGAATCTCCGCTATTTGCTTTTAGCCATAACCTTTTTTCTCCTCCTGATATAAGATAGATGTCCTCTTCTTCATTTTCAATAATCTCACAGATTGCTTCTACTTCTTTATATTCACCATAGATACAATCTATTACACTCCATTTTGTAGCATATCCGTGAGCAATATCAAAGTTCTCTTCATAAAGGTCATCCCCTATTTTTACAGACACCTTTATATTATCAATTGCTCTTTCACCCAACATTAAGTTTACAATTTCAAAATTTAAATTCAAATTCTCTTTTATTTTAGAGCATAGCTTTTCATCCTCTGCTTCAACGCTATACCCTTCTGGAAGCATTAAATCTATCTTATAATCTGTATCGGCTTCATAATTTAAAGCAATAATTCTCAATATATATATCCCATTTCTCTTTGCAAAAAGATCTATAGAGCATGATTTTTCCTCAATATTTTGAAATTGAAGCTTTCCTCTATTTTTATATGTAATTTCACATCCATCTTTTAAATCATAATCTTCAATATCGATTAAAATAAACTGCTCTTCTTCATAATACTTATACTTATCGCTTAATTTTCCATCAATTTTTAAATCTTCAATTTTATGAACATTATGAATATATATCATGATATTTTTATTATCAATCATATCTTTATAAGATCCCTCTGAAGGTTTTATTAAAATGGACCTGTCATCTTCCTCCTCAGAATATGAAATTTCTATATTCATAAAACCATTTTCTAAATAATCATTGCTCTCTCCATCATCATCATATATAGTAAATCTGCCATCTCCACCTGGGAAGATATGCAAATATAAATGGTCAATTTTCTCATCAGCATTATGTATTCCTGCAGTTGCAGGGATTATTGAGCCTGCTTTTAAAAACAGAGGAATCCTCGAGAGGTGGGATGTTATATAAAATTCCTTTCCACCTTCATATAAACTCCTGCTCCAATAATCCCACCATTTACCTTCTGGCAATATAACCTTCCTAGTCATTACATCCTTTTCTAAAATAGGAGCTACTATCATATTTTCTCCAAAATAATATTCATCCTCAATATCAAAAGATACAGGCTCAATAAATGGTTTAAATGCATCAAATGTCTTTCTCATATTAGAATAAATATAAGGCATCATGCTATATCTTAATTTTATAAAATCGCTGACTATTTTCTCAATGCTCTCTCCAAAAACCCAAGGTTCAGAAAAGAAAATAGAATTCCCAAAAATAAAGATTGGAGAAAACACAGCAACCTGAAGCCATCTAATGAATAATTCCTCATCTTGTACGCTATCACTATAGCTAGAGCATAAAGAGCTGCTAAAATATGGTTCTCCTGATATTCCAGATATTATAAGCCTTTTCACATTATCCCTTAGCCCTTCCCAGCTAAAGGACATATTTGAATTGTTTATAACAGCGCCATATTTTGATAACCCAGGATGAGTTTCTTCAATTAAAAAAAAATTTCGCTTGCTCTCATTAGACCTTCCATTAATAAACTTTGCCCATAACATGGCATTGCTTTTTTCCTTTTGAGAGTAAGTTTTAAAATTAAATCTATAACCTTTTATATTTTCATCCTGCAATCCTTTTATCTTATCTAAGATCAATTCTTTATCATTTTTTTCTTCAAAATTTAGATTGTCTCCATTTATAAATGGATATGCTGAAACCACAAGGGAAATATCGTTTTTTTTAAAAAAATTATCAAAAGAAGATAAATCCTTATAATCAAAATTATTACTATCAAACTCCATAGCATCTATTGGAATCTCTTTTTTTCTAAAATTTTCTGCTGCAGATATTAAATCATAAGGTCCAAAATTTCCGCCCTTTGAATGGATATATCCATAACTCCACTTTGGAAGAAGGGGGGTTTTTCCTATGAGATTTGTATATTGTCTTACAAATTCATCATTGCTGTCTTTAAATATTAAAAATATATCAAAATATTCACTATCTATTATTATTTCAGAAACTGCGTTTTTAAAATTCTTATCCTCTATGCTTTGAATATCAAGTTCAAAAACTTTAACATCCTGTTCTCCTTGAACATTTTTATTAAAACTGTACCTTATATCTTGAGAATTATTTACAAAAAATCCAAATTTATTTGAAGTAAACAAAAAATTAGAATTAGCTAACTCATATAAAACCTTTCTAGATTTATTTCTAGAAACCAATTGTTTAACCTTTGGAAAATATTTAAACTTTCCAGTATCGTCTTTAAATACTCCAAATAAAGATGTATCCATATTTAAATTAAATTTAATACGAGATTTTTTTTCTTCAATATTTATAAAGTCAAGATCATCCCCAGAAAAAATAAGTCCTCCATTTATCTTAAATATTTTAATATTAAAAGGATCTAAACTGATTTCTACACATAATTTTTTGGATAACATTATAATTTCATTTCTCGATTTTTTGACTATACCAAATTCAATTTCAAATTCAACATCTTCTTTTAAATAAGAAAATTCAACCTCACCATCTTTATCATAATGCTTTATTCGCAACATCTCTTCATCACTAAAGCTAAGACTTAGTGTTTTAAAATTTCCTTCTAATATAAGCTGTCTATTCTCAATATTAGAAGAATACACCTCCATCTTCATATAAAATTCCCCCATTTACTTAAATTAATCCTTACCTATATATATAACAATTCGAACTATAAAAATGGTTAATTTGCTCTTAAAATATAAAATTTGCGTATTAAGTTATTCTTAATACTTTATATGTAAAAAATATTTAATTTAATAATAAATAAACAACTTATATATTATTTATTTTCTTAAAATTATTAATACTATAATTAATTGCCAACCGTTTAATCTTGGTACTTTATATGGACTTTTTGAAACACTCAAGATACAATATAGTCAAAAAATAAAAGGTAGGTGATAGTATGGGATTTTTAGGGGATTCAAGGAAGAAGGCATGGGAAGAGTTTTCAAGAGAAATCAATGCTAAATATATAGACCGTGGTTTTTGGCGGGGAGATAGGATTGAATTTAATTTTAAAAATTGGTTATTTGTACTCGATACCTATGCAGTAAGTACTGGAAAATCTAGTGTTACCTATACAAGGATTCGCTCTCCTTTTGTAAAGAGAGAAAATTTCTATTTTCGCATTTATAGAAAAGGAATTTTTAGCAGCATATCTAAATTTTTTGGCGCACAAGATATTAAAATTGATGATTATGAACTTGATGAACAATTTATGATAAAAGGAAATCAAGAAAATAAAATAAGAGAACTTTTATCTCATGTCAATATTAAAAAATATATATTAGAGCAGCCTTCCATTGATTTATGCATAAAAAACGATGAAGGATTTTTCGGATCACAATTTCCATATAATATAAACGAGCTATATTTTCAAACTCCAAGTGTGATAAAAGACGTTAATAGGTTAAAATCTTTATTTTATCTATTTTGTGAAGTTTTGACAGCACTATGTGAAATGGATATAATAAGCAGCGAGAAAGCAGAGATAAACTTAAAGTGATGAATAAATATAGGGTTATTTACAAAAACTTTGCAAATAACCCTAAAAGTGTACCAAAGATTTTCTCTAAATCAATCTTCCAACTTCATATGCTTGCCAAATAGAGGATAGAATATTAGAAACCTTATTGCCATCACCAACCTCATAAATTTCAATTCCCTCGCCATATAACTCACTAGCCATTGATGCAAGCGGTTTAAAACCTATAGCAATTATAACTGAATCAGCATTAATTTCTAAATTCTCACCATCGCCTACTGGTATTATTTTTACGCCATCATCACTAACAGATTCAAGCTTATAACCATTATATATCTTTACATTATGATATTTTAAAAGATCCATTAGCATCATAGCATTCATAAGAGGAACAGGCTCTCCTGCTGAAAGTATTGAATTTAGCATCTCTACAATAGTGACACTCTTGCCTTCCTTTGCATATTCCAGTGCTAACTCACACCCAACAAGACCTCCCCCTACTATTACTACATTCTTCCCAATTTCTTTTTTATGTAAAAGGGCTTCTATGCTTGAGGATACATTTTTATTATTAATTCCTGGAACATTTGGCATTATAGGGCTTGAACCAACACTTAAAACAACTGCATCAGCGCCCATAGATTTGATCATTTCAGCATTTAATTCACTCTCTAAATTAAGAGAAACTTTTAAATCACTAACCTCTCCCTGATACCACTCATTAAGCCTTTGAACATCTGTTTTAAAGGAATGTGCTCCTCCAGATATTAAATGTCCGCCTAATTTATCAGATTTTTCATATATAAACACTTCATGACCTCTTAAACTTGCAACTCTAGCTGCTTCCATACCTGCAACACCGCCACCTACAACTACTACTTTCTTAGGTTTTAATGCTTTATCTATTCTATAATTCAATTCTCTACCAGCTTGAGGGTTTACTGCACAAGAACAATTTGCACCTTTAGTAAACACACGACCTATGCATCCTTGATGACAAGCTATGCATGGACGAATCTTCTCAGGAATTCCCATCTCTACTTTTTTTGCAAAATGTGGATCTGCAAGGGATGCACGAGCTAAAACCACACCATCAGTCTTACCTTCAATTATAGCCTCCTCACACATAAATGGATCATCCATGCGACTTCCAGTCAATATAGGTATCTTCACTGCTTTCTTTGCCTCTTTAGCAAGATCTAAAACATGACCTTTAGGCATATACATAGGTGCAGCAGCATGATAGAAAGAATCATAAACACCTACATCCACATTTAATGCATCATAGCCATATGATTCTAAAAGGCTTGAAATTTTAATCCCTTCTTCAAGGGTCCTTCCAGCTTCATCCTCTCCAGTCAATGAAGCTTCATTTAAGCCTTTTATATAACTTTTTAAACCAAGTCTCATGGTTACTGGAAAATCAGCACCACATGTTTGCTTTATTCCCTCAATTATCTCCTTTGCAACACGCATTCTATTTTCAAGACTTCCACCATATTCATCAGTTCTCTTATTGATTATACTCATTGCAAATTCATCTAGAAGATATCCCCAATGCATAGCATGAACCTCTACACCATCAAAGCCTGCATTTTTAGACATTAAAGCTGCGTTAACCATAAATTCTATTTTTTTCTTTATCTCATCAATAGTCAATGCTCTTGATTTTACATCAGGATTACCATACATAGTAACTTCCGATGGAGCAGGCAATCCATAATTACGACCTAGACCCATTGAAATTTGCATAAACATCTTAGTGCCATATGCATGAACCCTTTCAATCAATTGCTGAGAAGTTCCCATAAATATAGCAGGATATCTAAATGGAATTGGGGTTACATCTCCAGCCTTAGGATCGACTTCTAAATCAGTAAAAGTCGCTCCTGAAAATATTAATCCAAATCCTCCTTTTGCCCTTTCCACGTAATATGCATAAGTTGCTTCGTTAAACTCCCCAAGGCTTCCCATTGGAGGCGCGCCCATAGGACCCATACATAATCTATTTTTTATGGTGATGCCTCCTATTTTTAATGGTTTAAGTAAATTTTCAAATTTATTTTTCATTTTTTACCTCCTAATAAGATTTAAAACCATTCTAACGAACAGAAAATAACATGATATTGCATTCAAATTACACAGATGCTATATTAAAAATAAAGATATTCTATTAATTGTAATTAATTTACTATATTTTAATAAGTTGGAGATTTATATGGATATTAAAAAACATTTGACTAATGCCATGTATAATTTGCTAAAACAAAATAGGATTGAAAATATAACAGTTTCAATGGTATTAAAGGAAAGCAATATTTCCCGAGGAACTTTTTATAGATATTTCAGGGACAAGTATGATCTCATGAATTCATACTATGAAACTAATTATGATGTTTTTTTTAAAAACTATGATGATACTTGGGAAAATATTGTCTCTGGAATAGTGTTCTTTATTTACCAAAATAAACTATTTTTTCAAAATGCATTTAAAGCTGAAGGTCAAAACTCCTATGAGCATTTTTTGCATGAACATGCTACAGCATTTTGTAGAACCAAATATAAAAAATCAAAAAATATTTTAAAATTAAGCGCAGAAGAAGAAGCTACTATACAATATTTTTGTGCAGGAAGCATTTTAATTGTAAAGCTTTGGATAGAAGGGAAAATGGATTTTGAACCTCAAATAGTATCAAATATAATCTGTAAAAATATGCCTGACTTGATACGAAATATTTAATCCTCTTAGATTATTATGGCATTTTGATTATAGGTTTAATGGTTAAACCGCTTGCAGAATCTTTAAATGCTTGCTCAATTTCATTAAATTCATAAAATTTAACAAGTCTATCAAAAGGGAACCTTCCTTCTTTATAATATTTTACCATCCTTGGAATAAACTCATAAGGATCCACGCAACCTTCAGTTATAGCTGCTATAGAATGGCTTCCTCCCATCATGGAAATAGGATTTATAGGTATATCTCCAAAGGTAGCTCCTACCAATGCCATCTTGCCTAGAGGTCCTAAGCTTTTAATTCCTTCTTTAATCAATCCTTCAGCACCGCTTGTATCAAAAGCATATTCTACCCCACGCCCTGTTATTTTTTTTATCTCTTCTGCAATATCACTAACTTCCTTTCTATTTATAGTATGAGTTGCACCCAATTCCTTAGCTAAATTTAATTTATCAGGATTTCCTCCTACAGCAATAATAGTTTTACATCCAGCTATTTTAGCTGCCATAAGTGCTGCAAATCCTACAGCTCCAATTCCAAAAATGGCAATAGATGTATCAGGTTTAACATCAAGGTATCCTAAAATGCTCCCTGCTCCAGTTTGAAAACCACAGCCAAGAGGTCCAAGAAGAGCAATATCCACATCTTTATCTACTTTAATTATGTTGTGTATGCTTGCAACTGCATATGTAGCAAAGGAAGATTGACCAAACCAATTATTGATTTCCTTACCATCTTGTGAGATACGACTAGTGCCATCTTTCATCTTGCCACCAGTATTTAAAGCATTAAAATCATCACATACATAAGGTTTTTTAACTATACAATACTTGCACTCACCACAAGAAGCATATGTTAAAACAACATGATCCCCTTCTTCTATACCTTTAACATTTGCACCAACCTTTTCAACAATTCCAGAACCCTCATGACCTAAAACTGCAGGAATAGGTGCCATCAAATTTCTTCCAACCTCATCTGAATGGCATATACCGCTAGCTACAATTTTAACCAAAACTTCATTTTCTTTTGGTTCGCTAAGTTCAACAAATTCGATTTGAAAAGGTTTACCTAATTCATATAATACAGCAGCTTTTGCTTTCATAATATTTCTCTCCTTTACTTTAATTTTTTTAAGCTATTTATAAAAATTATAGTATAGTAAATCTATAAGTAAAGATACAAACTAAGCTATAAGTATTATTTAATACTTTTTTTGCATTTTGTATATTTTATATATAAATGTTATGATGTAAAATATATATATAAACTATAATATGCTCCGAGTCACAACTGCCTAAATGGTATTGTGACCAATGGGTTGTATGGGCAACCAGGCAGCCTGCCATCTTTGCAAAGGAGTCCGGTGAAAATATATTTGTTTTCTTCGGTCTTTTTTGCTTATAAAAATATCCTATAAATAAATTAAAAGGAGGACTCAATCATGAATGGATACATGGGAAAAATGCTATTTGTAAACTTAAGCAACAACAAAATTGAAGTGCGATCACTTGACGAAGATGTTGCTAAAAAATTCATAGGTGGTCCTGCCCTTGGAGCAAAGGTTCTATATGATGAAATGCCTGCAAATGCCGACGTTTTTAGTGAAGAAAGCATGGTAGGATTTGTTACTGGTCCTTTAAATGGCACAAAGGCATTCTATGGTGGACGCTATACTGTTGTATCTAAATCTCCAGTGAATGGTGGATGGAATGATGCTAATTCAGGGGGATTTTTCGGACCTAACTTAAAAAGATCAGGATTTGATGCTGTTTTTGTAAACGGTATCTCTCCTAAGCCAGTTTACATCTTTATAGATAATGGAAATGTTGAAATACGAGATGCATCTATGGTTTGGGGACTTACTACAACCGAGACTGAAAATGCATTGCAAGCTATACATGGAAAAATAAGCGTAGCTTTAATCGGACCTTCTGGAGAGAATTTGTCAAATTTTGCTGCAGTTATGAATGATGGACACCGTGCTGCAGGACGTGGAGGAACTGGAGCAGTGATAGGCTCTAAAAAATTAAAAGCTCTTGTAGTTAAAGGTAATGAAAAAATATCAATAGCTGATGAAAAAATGCTCAACTTAGTAAATAAAGAAATTAAGACAAATATGGAATCATTGCCTGCTGCACAAATGGTAGGTGCCTTTAAAGCATATGGTACTGGTGTCACTTACAATTCATCAGTATTAACTGGTGATGCTGGAATTAAAAACTGGAGTGGGGCAGGAATTGTTGATTATCCTGAAGCAATTGCATTTCCAGTGAGCTCTGTTGGCATAGACAAGTATAAGACTAAAAGTTATCATTGCTCTGCTTGTCCATTAGGATGTGGTGCTTTTCTGGATATGCCATCTGAAAAATGGAATCTTAAAAATACACCTCGTCCAGAATATGAAACTATGGGAGCCTTTGGATCTAATTTGTTAAATGGTGATATCGAATCTATATGCAGAGCAAATGAATTGTGTAATGAATATGGAACTGATACTATCTCAACTGGTGGTACAATAAGCTGGGCAATAGAATGTTTTGAAAATAAAGTCCTTTCGCAAGAAGAATTAGATGGTATTGAGCTCACCTGGGGAAATGCAGATGCTATTGTAGCTATGACTGAAAAGATATGCAAAAATGAAGGTGTTGGTAAGATACTTGCAAAAGGTTCAAAAGCTGCTGCTGATATATTTAAAAAAGGACATGAATATCTTGTTGTCGCAAGCGGTATTGAAGAGCCTCATCATGATTCTCGCTTTTCTTATGGATTAAGCCGAACTTATCAATATGACCCTACACCTGGTAGGCATGTTAAGGGAGGGCTTGGTATAGGTAAAAGCCATGTGACAGGACATAATATTGATTATACAGGAACAGGCAATGAGGATATGCAAGGAGTCATAAAGACAGAAATAGTAAATGCATCAGGAGCATGCTTTTTTATAACACTATCTACATCACTTGATACTCTTGTAAAGATGATCTCATCTGTGACAGGTTTTAACTATTCGCCTGAGGAAGTTAAAGATTTAGGATTGCGCTTATTTAATATGAGACATGCATTTAATTTAAGAGAAGGAAAAAGACGTAAAGACTTCACACTTTCAAAGCGCATGTATGAGTCAGGTCCTCCATCTTCTGGTCCTATTTCTAACATTAAAGTTGATCATGAATTACTTGCTGATAACTTCTTTAATGCTATTGGATGGGACATGAATGCTGTTCCTTTAAAGGAATCCCTTGAAAAATTAGGAGGGTTTGAAAAGGTTATTTCTGATCTTTATTAAACTTATTAGAGGTAAATCTATGAAAATTAATGTTCGTCTTTTGTGTGTACAAGTTCCATTTGGTAAAGGCAATGGACCTTTGATAATTTCTGAAGATGCCACTATAAAAAATGCCTTAGATGGTCTATCAAAAAACCATAATATTTATTTTCCTTCAGAACAAGTTGATAAATTGGTCTTCCTTGTAAACAATAAAGTTGAAAATATGAACTACAAATTAAAAGATAAAGATGAACTCCTAATATTGCATACCTTAGGTGGCGGATAAATTTAACAAAAAAAATATAATACTAGAAATAATTGATTAAAGGCTCTTGTTCAAGAAGTACTCCCTTCGGACAAGAGTCTATTTCGAAAGCCCTATGATTTTTTAAACAACAAAGCATTTTTTAACTTTTGCTTTCATATACATATAAAATTAAGATTTATAGAAGGAGCAATTTTTATGTCAAATACTTTAAATGATTTAGGACTTGATATAGAAATAATCATTGGGGAGGATTTTTCTCCTAAACAAAGAGCAAAAAATGATCCTTTAAGAGCAAAGATAATCGATTTAGGCGTTGATGATAAAGGTAATGGTAATATAACTGAAGAAGAGAGAAAAAAGGTTATTGAATCCTTAAAGAAGACTGAAGCTATGAGATCTGATAATTTCTCTCGTGGTGTTAATATACATGAGAATCTTCAATATATTGATATTTCTAGCCTTGAGCATGCTCCTCAAAACTGGTATCCATGTCCCCTATCTCAAAAAGATGAGCTTGTAAAATTAATCGCCTCCATTCAAAGTGTGGGATTAATTGAACCAATTATCATTGCAGGGTTTAAAGACTATGATAAATATCATATAATCTGTGGAAGAGCTAGAGTTCTTGCTTATAAGAATTTGTTTAAAGCTACTAAATCAGAAAAATACCTTAAGATTCCTGCTTTTGTTTTAGATGGAGATAG
>JAVBPQ010000069.1:0-23666 GCA_031549525.1 Clostridiaceae bacterium
TGTAAAAATAAGATATTAAATGTTCATCACATAGAAAGTAGAAAAACAGGTGGAAATGCTCCAAATAATTTAATTACCTTATGTGAAGAGTGCCATAAGGATTATCATAAAGGAATTTTAAAATTAAACCTAAAACGTGGAACATCATTTAAAGATGTTGCTTTCATGGGCATCATGAGATGGACATTTTATAATCAATTAAAAGAGATGTATTCAAATGTTTCGATGACTTATGGATACATAACAAAATATAAACGAATTAAAGCAAATTTAGAAAAATATCACAGAATCGATGCCTATTGCATTTGTGGAAATATAAAAGCAAAAAGGTTAGATCATTGGTATTATATAAAACAAGTAAGAAAACAAAACAGACAGTTACACAAAGCTACCATAGGCAAAGGAGGAAAAAGAAAAGTTAATAAAGCACCAAGATATGTTTTTGAATTTCAGTTATTTGATAAAGTTAAAATAGATAAAAGAGAAGGATTTATCTTTGGAAGACGATCAAGTGGGAGTTTTGATATAAGGAAATTAGATGGGGAAAAGATTTCAGCTGGGATAAGTTACAAAAAGCTTATCTTAATACAAAGAGCAAATACATTTTTAATAGAAAGGAGAAGCTGCTTTCCTCCACATATCTAATGATAGTGGTAGAAAGAAGCAAAGTTTGATGATTGATTTTTTTATATTTAGCTATATAATAATTGCATTAATAGGAATACTCTCTATAGCAATGGTATTTACTAAGAAAAGAGAATTTATATTCGCTTATTTGTTTTTAATGAGCATGCTTGCATCTGTAGAACTTATAATACTTAAGGCGTATAGTATTGCAATAGTTGAAATCATAATAAGCATGGTATTCATTCCATTACTAGCTGCTCTCTTATTTAAAGGAGAAGGAAAATTATGATAAAGAAGATTTATTTTGGCTTGTTGGTGCTTAGCATAGTGCTTGTTATGCTCTTTGGTATTTATGATTATGGCAGGGAAGCTATATCTAGAGTTCCCGAAGAAGATATGGCAACTTTAATAGCTTTAAGTAATGTGAATTATAGAAGCTTATACTTAAATCGAAGCTTCGATTTAATTGCCATAATAATGGTGATTTCAACAGTTACTACAGGTATTTCTGGTATTTTAATTAAAAAGAAGGTGAAAAAGTGAAAGAGAATGGTCTGTTTAAATTAATAAAAGGATACTCTTTTATTATTACTCCTATTATCTTAGTATATAGCTTATATATGATGGTAAGCTATAATAACATAGCTTATGGTATTTTAGGAGGGATTATTTTCATAGGTTCAATCTGCACCTTTCTTTTGATAAATGGTTATAAAAAGCTTTATGATAGAATATATAATATCTTTCACATGTTATACGGTATAATTGGAACTTTTATAATTTTTATCATATTCTTATGGCAGCAGGATATAAACACCATTATTTTATCAGAAAACTTAGATATAACTAGCATAACCATAAATATGTTTTTTTCTATTATCATAATTTTAGGAATAGGTAGCCTTATGCTCAAAATATTGACTTATTATAAAGATGAAGCTGAGCATGAAGATGAAGTGGAGGCAGATTGATGGTACTTAATTATTTTATATGCATTATCGTAGTGATGGCAGGATTTTATATATTGATATTTCAAAAGGATACTCTTAAATTTGTAGCAGCTTTATCCATGATATGGTTTGGAATTATCATATTTATTATTTCTTTAAATATTGGAATAAATAATCATTCTGCTATTATAGTTAGCGAAATAAAGAATATAGTAGATCCATTTTTGCAAAATACATTAATAATATCAAATATTATTAGGTTTTTTACATTAACTAGCTGCCTTATCATGATTTCAAAAATAAAAAATAATGATGACATAGCTTTATCAAGCAATATTAAGGAGGATATAAAATGAGCTATGATGTACTCTCCTTAATATTGATTGTTGTATTATTTATAGGAGGCTTAGTCTTAAATTTTTTAAACAATAAATTTTCAAAACTGTATAAAGCAATGTTTATAGCTGTTGGATTTTTATTTATTATGATATCTTTCTTCATGGGTTATATTGTATTTTATAAGAATACAGTTTTGATCCTTAATTTTAAAGGATATAACAGCCTTAACCTATACATAGATGCCTTTAGTATGTTATTAATATTGATAGTAAGTATCGTATATTTAACTTTTATGATATTTTCCATCAAGGACTTAAATGATGAAAATAAAAGATATTATTCATTAGTTGTTGCTTTTATTTCCAGTGTGATTGTTTTTTTGATGGTAAGCGATTTGTTTATAATGTACATAATGACAGAGATTATGTTTTTATCACAATTTTTCTTAGTAAAATCTAAAAACACGGATGATATTAAAACAAGTCTCAATTATATTCTCTTTCAAAGCTTAACTAGTATATTTATATTTATAGCTATTATGTTATTGTATGTGCCATTTAGAACTTTTAATATTGCACAAATAGCAGATATTTTAAAAGATAGCAGGCATCAGCCGCTTATAATAATTTCATTTGCACTTTTAATTTCAGGTTATGGTGCAAAATTATTGATCATACCTTTTCATAATATTCTTTCAAAAATGCAAACTATTTCAGCATTTTCCACTTCATCTGTTACTGTAACAGGTATATTTATTGCGGGAATATATTCAATCATTAGAATTTCGTTTATGCTGTTTGAGGGGCATAAGTTTTATATACAATGGTTATTTATAATCTGGGGCACTATAGTAATAGTTGTTGGAGCTATAAAAGCGCTTAAGGAAAATAACTTAAAAAAGCTCATCACATATATTGCTATTTCTCAGGTTGGATATATGATATGTGGGATTGGAATAGCGCTTATTTCACAAAGTGAAAGTATGAAAGTTGGAATGTATGGAACTTTATATCATATAATTAGTACATGCTTGTTTATTCCACTTTTATATTTTTGTTCTGATGCTATAAAAAATTTGACAAATACATATGATATTGATAAAATCAGTGGATTTAATAACAATAATAAATTAATAGTAATTTGCTTTATTATGGGAATATTTAGTGCTATGGGAATTCCATTATTTAATGGTTATATCTCAAAGTGGATATTATATAAAAGCTTTTTAACCTCTGACTTTGTGCCTATTGCGATAATATCTGGTATATGCATCTTATTGACCTTTATTTCCCTTATAAAGGTTTTATATTCTATGCTCTTAAAAGGTGAAGGCAAAAGCGAATTTGAAATAGTAAGCAGATTTAAGAAGATATCCATATTGATTTTAACGATTATGTGCTTTTTAACTGGATTATTTCCGCAGTTTATTATAAATGGATTTATATATCCTGCTTTAGAAGATATATATAATAGAGAAACTTATATATATGATATTTTTGGAAGAAATTTAAATGAAGCTTCGAAGATAGATTTGACTATAACATCTGAAAACGCATTTTCTTTATCAAATGAAATCACACCTTTAAGGTGGCTCACAATAATAGTGGTTTTAGCAGTAGTAATGTATGTAGGTTTTATGTTTATAAAGCTTTTAACTGGAAGGAGCCTTAAAAATAAATTACACAAAGATATAGAAGATGATAAAACATATGACGAATCACATGAATTCACTTCTTCTGAAATGATATTTAGCTTAAATAATATTTTTGGAAAATACTTTAAAATATTCGAGAAGATGAGAACAGATAATTTAAATGATTATGTGCTTATTTTATTTTCTTCATTTGTTATATTGATTATTTATATCTTTGCTTTTATACAGTTTGGAGGATAATTTTATGGTTATAATAGAAATTGCAAAATTTTTTATATTTGTATTTATATTTCCTGGGGTCATATTTATTTCACTCTTTGGTTTCATTCTAATAGGTATTGAAGAAAAGTTTTATGCAAGGATGCAGCAAAGAAGTGGAAATAGAATTTTTCAGCCACTTTATGATTTTATAAAATTTTCATCAAAAGGCATAACTATACCTCCAAAGTCATATAAATATGTATTTATAGTAGCACCAATATTATCTATGCTTACAACATTATTATTACAGACATATATGCCAATTTTTGCTAAATATTTTATCTGGTCTTATTCATCTGATATAATATTTATGCTCATATTGTTGATATTTCCTATTATTTGTGTAATATTAGCTGCAGCTTCTTCTGGGAGCAGATTTTCAGGAATAAATATTTCAAGAGCTATTGTAATGATGATTTCATTTAGCATACCTTTAATAATTATATTTATTACAGTTATATATAAGGTGAACATCTTAAATAAAGATAATTTGATTTTAACTCTTAAGGGAATTTATGATTATCAGATTAAAAATGGACCTCTTGCAATAAATTTATCTATGATACCAGCATTAATTGCCTTTCTCATGATAATACCTGCTGTACTTGGTATAGCACCATTTGATATATATGATTCAAATACTGAAATATCTGGGGGTATATCATCAGTTTTTAGCGGCTTTTTGCTTGGCGTTGTAAAATTTACAAAGGCTATTCATTTTGTTATAATAGCTTCATTGTTTGTTACAACATTTTTTACTTTTTCAGTTTCATCTATAGAGATACTCAATATAATTATATTTTATATTTTGGTAATCGTAGTTATTTTATTATCGGTTTCTTTTGTTAAAGCTATTACTGCAAGAATTAAGATTGAACAGGCAGTAAATTTTCTTATAAAAATCCCTACAGCCTTATCTATTATAAGTTTAATATTAGTCTATTTTAGGCTTTAAAGAAGGTGAGTTTATGCTTAAAAAATTAGTTGAAAGAAGTCAGATGAAATCTCCGTGGATATTTCATTTAAGGACAGGTTCCTGCAATGGATGTGATGTGGAAATAAAGTCAATACTAGGGGCAAAATACGATATAGAAAAATATGGTATAAAATTCACAAATGTGCCAGGTCAGGCAGATATAATATTGATAACAGGGAGCTTAACTGCTAATTCAAATAGCAAAGATAAGGTTATTGAAATATTATCAAAAATTCCAGATCCTAAAGCTGTTGTTGCTATAGGAACATGTTCTTTAAGCTGTGGTGTATTTAGCGGAAGTTATGGTATTGAAGGGCCACTTTCAAGGTGGGTTAATGTTGATATAAATATTGGAGGATGTCCTCCAAGGGCTAGTGATATTGTTTTAGGAATTTTAGATGCAGTAAATTTACTAAAAGAAAAAAAGAAAGGGGAGTAGCCTTTGTTAAGTGTAACATATATAAAACATGCATTGCTTAATATATTTAAAAAATCTTCTTCAGAAGGAAATATTGATAATATTCCAAAGACTTTTCGGAGAAATATAGTGTTTAATTCAAGTAAATGTATAGATTGCAAGAGATGTATGGAAGTCTGTGCATCTAAATCAATTTCAGAATCTGTTGAAAACACACCAGGAGGAAAGAGAGTTACTTACAAATTTGATATGAAAACTTGTGTTTTCTGTGGTTTATGCAGTGACTTTTGCCCTAAAAATGCTATTGAATTTAATAATACTTCAAGGCTTATAACTAAAGATAAGAACACGCTTTTACTTGAAGATACATTATTGATTGAGGATTATAAAATGAATAGAACTGAAGTATTAGAGGCTACTCAACCTATAACTGTTACGAAAATTGAAGAGTTATTGAATACCATACATGATACAGTTGATATAGAATACGAAAGGTTTAAAAAGAATGAAGAAAAAGAAGTAAGGGGCGAGCTTATAAAGATGCTCTTTAAAGAGAATGAAAAAGAAAAAGAAGATGAGATAGAAGATAAGAAATCTGCAGACGTAAGTGATAATGTGGATATAAAGGCAAATGAAATAGATGTAGTGGATAAGGATTCAAAAGATAAGGATCATATTGAACATTCAAAGGACGAGGAGCATATTATTATTGAGGAGAATATGAAGGTGATTAAAACCAAAGAAGAGGTAAAGAAGGATAAAGATGATGATATAGTAGATCTTAAAATTAAAGAGGAGCCTAAACCAGTCAGTGATACAAGTAAGAACAAAGAAATACTCAATAAGCTATTTTCAAAAGAAAATAAGGTTGAGGAAAAGAAGACAATTAAAGATTCACTGCTTGAAACTACATCCAACATTAGTTTAAGATTAAAAAACATTTTGTCAATAAAAGAAGTAAATGTTAATGGGGATGTAGATAAAAATAAAAATGAAAATGCAAGTCAAAATATAGATAAAAATATAAATCAGAGTGTAGATCAAAAGGTAGATAAAAATATAAATGAAATCGCAGATGAAAATATAATTATTGAGAAAAACAATAATGAAGATATGGATATAAGTGAGAGTATAAATGATTATTTAAATAAAGGTATTGAGGAAAATTTAAATGAACATATTGACATAAATACAGAACTCATGCAAGAGGAAGAGGTTAAAAGTGAAGAGAATATAGAAAATAAAATGAATGAAACTATAAGCAGAGGACTTCTTAAAGAGTTATTTCCTGAAAAAAAATTTGATGATCAAATTGAAGATGATAAAAAAGAATCTTCATTACAGGTTATATATAAAAAAGAAGACTTTATAAATAGCAAAGTTGTAAATACTATAATTAAAAAAGATGTTTTAAAAGAGCTCTTTCCCGAAAATTATGAAAAGGGAGAAAAACAAAAAAGTGATTCTAAAAAAGAGATTTCTAAAGAGATTTCTATGGATAAAATCTCACAAGATATGAATAAATTAAAAAGTAAAAAGTCTGTTAAAAAGAATAAGATAAAAAAATAGGATAAACTTTTTTGAAAAATCATAAAATTCTTTATATCTTTATGAAAATATAGTTTTTCAAAGGGGAATAGAAAAATATGTTGAACTTAAGAGATGTAAAAAATAGAAGTATTTTAATCACTGTTATTTTGATTATATTGACTATGTGTATTATAGCTACTATATTTTTCATTAATAATAAAGATAATATGCCTAATAAAAATCCGGATATTAGTATAAACACCTCAGGACGATCACTAGAATGTTTTTCTTTAGAATGGGACAGTGATCTTATTTATGAAAAAATCAGCATAAATAAAAATTTACTGAATATAAATTCTCAGATGCCAGATATTGAGACGATTTCTAAAGATAGTGTCATTGACATTAGTTTTAAAAAATATAAACCAAGTAGTGTAGATGTAAGTTATGAGCTATTAATAAAAGATAAAGATAAAATAACTTCAAACAACAAAAGGTTTAATGTTCCTGTTTTTACTAAGGATAATAAATATGCATTTAAATTTACAGAAAGCAGCTCCTCACATTCTATGAATAATATTTTCTGTAGATTTTATAGAATTACAGCAACCTTTGAAGATAAAAAATATAACTATGCTTTTTATGCAAAAGATCTATATTCCTCTGATAATATAACTCCCTTAAAAGGCATCGAACTTTATATATGGAAAAATAAGAAGATAACTGGAAATAATTACACCTATTTCACAGTGCTTCTTGGAACAAACAGGGATAAATTAGAAAGTGAGATATATAATTTAAATGAAGCTACAAATTCTATAGATAAATTAAATCAAATGCTTTCAGCTTACAGCGTTGAAACACATTTAACAATATTTAAAATGAATGAGGATGACTTTACCTACGAAAAAATAGAAAACATATTAAACAAAATAAAATTTAAAGGTATTTTTGAGAAGAAAGCTTCATTATTTAAAGGAAATTCTTTAAATAAATAAATAAATTCACAGGCACTCCTTAGAGGAATGCCTGTGTAAATTTTAGCTAGAAGCAATTTTACAGCCGTATGTAGGCTTATTTTAAATTTTAAAATACAGTTTGTAACTAGTTAAGCAAAACCTTTGTTAATTAAAAAATTTCACCTCCTGCAAGGATTTGTTACATATATATGAAAAGTTTATGTTATAAATGTCATATTTTTAAAATTAAAATAATTTTAATTTGAAGGTGCAGAATTTAAGCTTTTTATCTCATGGTATTCTTCTTCTGTTTCTTTTTTGCTCTCATGATATTCTTTTTCTATATTTACATTCCAAATATTTTCTTTTTCTTTTACGTTGTTTTTTATATTTTTTATGCATTCAAGTGCAGTTACCATTGAATGATCCATATTATTATATCTATGCTGACCATTTCTTCCAATACAATATAAATTTTCTAAAGTATCTAAATAGTCTTTAACTTTATTAAATTCCTTATATACACCAAAATATCCAGGATATGCTTTTTTCACCCTTATTCTTAAAGCATCCTTAACATCATCTTTATCTAAAACATTGATTTTTACAAGCTCAGAGATGGCAAATTCTATGAAAGTTTCATCATCCATATTCCACATATCATCTCCTTCATTGCAGAAATATTCAAGCCCTATCCATACGGTATTTTCATAGTCTTTTACCATATATGGAGACCAATTATTGAATATCTGAAGACGTCCTATCTTTACATCTTTTTCTTGAATATAAATCCAGCAATCAGGTACAATATTTCCTACAGTTTTTATGTCAGTTTTATTTTCTAATTTTAACTTGCTTGTAAGGAGTCCAACTGTTATAAAATCTCTGTAAGGTAAATTAACAGCTACCTCATAAGAATTACTAGGAAGGATATTTTTATTTGCAAAGCTTTCAAAGAGATCTTTAATTGGCATAGATGATATGATATAATTCCCTGTGATTTCTTTAGAAGTATTTTCATTTTCAACGATAATTGAACTTATTTTGTTTTCTTCATTGTTTACTTTTATCACCTTGTGATTCTTATGAATCTCTCCACCCATGCGCATTATTTCTAGAGCAACGGTTTCCCATAATTGTCCAGGTCCTTTTTTAGGATATAGGAATTCTTCAATTAAAGAAGTCTCAACTTTTTTATTTTTTATTCCAATAGCAGAACGGAGCATATTTCCTAAAGCTTTTATAAGAGAAAGGCCTTTTATTCTTTGAGCTCCCCAGTCAGGAGACATTTTAGCAGGAGATACTCCCCAGACTTTTTTATTATAATCTTCAAAAAACATCTTATAGAGCGGTTTTCCAAATCTATTTATCATAAAATCTTCGAGAGTTAATTCTTTTCTTTTAAATATAGATGAAAATATATAACCAAATCCTGCCTTTAGGGTTCTAGTTAGACCTAAGTTTAATATGGTCTCTGCTTTTAGTGAAATAGGATAATCAAAAAATTTTCTTAAATATAAAATTCTAGATATCCTGCTTCTAAGCAGCATCACCCTATCTACAAGCTCAGGATCAGGTCCATTATAGCTTAAATTTTTTGTTCTGTTTAATATGATGTCATCTTTTGACGGCTTACCTTGAAGCGGCATTATATTCTTCCAAAATTGCATGACATATTCATCTTTAGAGAAAAATCTATGACCACCAATATCTATGCAATTTCCTTTATAATTAATTGTTCTTGAAATTCCGCCAATTTCATTTGTCTCTTCAAATATTATGGGTTTAATATCGGTATTTTTTAATATTTCATAGGCAGCAGTTAAACCAGCAGGCCCTGCTCCAATTATGATAGCTGTTTTATCTATTTTCAAATCTGTTTTGAAATCTGTTTTCAAATTTAAATTCTCCTTTCTTAAGGCAATTTTTGTTATAGATCTTTTTTTTATGTTAAGAGAGTCTATAAGCAAAGATATATTTTTAAATATGGAAATAATTATTAATGGTAAAATAGGACAGATTAGGCGCGAAAATTCCCTTTGAGCACCGATCAATGAAACTACGATTTGTAAAAGCATTATTGAAAATATTCCTATAGTCCCCCAAGGAGGAATTTTATGTATAATCCAATAAGTTAAAATGAGGATGAATTCAAAAAGCAATAGTATATAAACATGAAAAAATTTGATATTTAAATCAAAAATATTTAACAAATCTATATAGTCCTTATATTTATCCTTAACACCAGCATATTTTGCATTTATATTAATATTATAAACATTTATAAATTTTAAAATCGTATATTCATTATATTTTTTCTTATTTTTTTTAAGAGCCTCCTCATTAAAATTTCCAATCCTATTAATAGGCTTATATGATCTATATGTTAGTTCTGTTTCATAGGATGCCCCATTTGGATCTCTTCCTTCAGATATTAATTTATCTATATTTTCGCTTATTTCTTTATCAGGATTGTCTTTATAAATATCTGCCAATACAATATTGAAAAAGGTGTTTATATCAGTAACTATGCTTATACCATTTACATTATTTTGATATTTATTTATCTGTATGTATGTAAATATCAATAAGAGAGAAAGTATAGAGGATATTATTCCTTTTGTCATTTGTGCTCTTTCGTTTTTAGTTAAGATGAAATTTAAAATTAAAAATGCAAACAATATGACATATATGTATATAAAACCAGGCTTTATCATCACCATAAAGAATATAAAAAAGCTTGCCATAACAATATATAAGGATGATCTTTTATCTAAATATAAGGTGATTAAATAAACAAAAATTACAATAGAAACTATAGAAAATGATTCAGTCAAAAGGCAAAATTCCCAATTTACTGTAGAAGGTATTGTTCCATATGCTAAACACATTAAAAAAACTATATATTTGTTTTTGATGAAATGGATGCAAATTCTATGAAAGAAAAATATGCTAAGTATAAAAATGATGCTTTGAATTATTACTATAGACATGTTAAAATTGGGAAAAGCACTTAAACAAAACTCAAGAAACAAAGGATATATAGGGGTTCTCATCATATCTATATGACCATTTAAAAGATTTTTACCAGCATCCATATATGTATTAGTGTCTACATAATGTGAATATCTATATATGTCATAATAAATTATTCTCATTATTGTAGATAATAAAATTGGAAGTATGCACGAAAGAGATAAATAAGTTGATTTTTGGTTTTTAAAAATCATTTTCAACCTCAATATTTTATTTTTAAGTGATCATTAAACTTACAATTGCAGATTTTCAATTATATTATTTACTATAGAGCTGATATATATGCTCTATTTAAAGTAAAATAAATTATATAATTTACATGGTAAATTATATCAACTATGATTCTAAGCTACTTTCAAGAGAAATACAATAATTTTAGCTAAGTGGTTTCAATAATTGCTTATTTTTTACTTTATACAATATTTTCTTTGATTTTTTTAATGATAAGTGATAGATTAATAATGTAAACGATAGAAATGTTTTAAACATTAAAATAGTATAAGGAGTGGTGAAATTTGGCAAAGAGAATACCTGAACCATTTAGAATTAAAATGATAGAGCCTATAAAGGTTTTATCAAAAGATGAAAGAAAGAAAGCTATAGAAAGAGCTTTTAATAATTTGTTCTTATTAAGATCAGAAGAGGTATATATAGATTTATTGACAGACAGCGGAACTGGTGCTATGAGCGATAATCAATGGGCAGGGCTTATGCTTGGTGATGAATCCTATGCTGGAAGTAAAAATTTCTACAATCTAGAAAAGACGGTAAAAGATATAATTGGATATCCAATGGTAGTTCCAACTCACCAAGGGCGAGGTGCAGAAAAAGTACTTTTTCCATCCCTTATTAAGAAAAAAGGACAATATGTAATTGGAAATATGCATTTTGATACTTCAAAGGCCCATATTGAGATATGCGGTGGAGTTGCAGTAAATTTTGTAACAGAAAAAGCTTTAGATACTACTACATATTATGATTTTAAAGGAAACTTTGACTTAGAAAAAACAGAAGACTTTATTAAAAAAGAAGGACCAGAAAATATAGCATTTATAAATGTTACAATAACATGTAATGGTGCAGGAGGTCAGCCTGTATCCATGGAAAACATAAGAGGAGTAAGCGATTTAGCTAAAAAGTATGGAATAAGGATATTTATGGATGCTGCTAGATTCTCTGAAAATGCTTATTTTATAAAGAAAAGAGAAAAGGGTTATGAAAATAAGTCAATAGTAGAGATAATTCATGAAATGTTCTCCTATACTGAAGGTTTTACAATGAGCGCAAAAAAAGACGGACTTGTAAATATTGGAGGCTTGCTTGGAATTAAGGAAGATGAAGAGCTTTTTAATGATGTTAAGACGAATTTAGTTCCTAATGAAGGTTTTATAACATATGGAGGTCTTGCAGGTAGAGATATGGAGTGTCTTTCAAGAGGAATAATAGAAGGAACTGATTTAGATTATTTAGAGTATAGAATTGGTCAAGTAGCATATTTAGGAGAAAGATTAATGGAAGAAGGTATTCCAATTCAATATCCTACTGGAGGCCATGCTGTTTTTGTAGATGCTAAAAAGATGCTCCCTCACATTCCACCTGAGCAATTTCCAGCTCAATCCCTTGGTGTAGAACTTTATCTTGAAGCTGGTGTTAGAGGGGTTGAAATAGGCTCGTTTTTAGAAGGAAGAGATCCAGAAACTGGGCTTCAGTGCCCATCGCTTCTTGAGCTATTGAGATTGACTATACCAAGAAGAACATACACAAATGATCATATGGATGTAATAGCTGATGCTTTCGTAAATATAAAAAAGAGAGCTGAAACTTTAAAAGGATTTACATTTATATATGAACCTAAAATATTAAGACATTTTACTGCAAAGTTAAAATTCATTGATTAAAAGATGTATTAAAAATGCAAAAAAGATATGAAAGAAATATAAATTCCTTAAGCCCTCTTGAGGTTGATTTACTATCTACAAAAAAGGTAGCTATCATTGGATGCGGTGGACTTGGAGGATATATAATTGAACATATGGCAAGGATTGGTGTAGGAAACTTAACTGTTGTTGATAAAGATGTGTTTGATGAATCTAATTTAAACAGACAAATACTTTCCGATGTTTATTCTATAGGAATGAAGAAGTCAAAGATAGCAAAAGATAGAGTGGAAAAGATAAACCCTAATGTTAATGTTAAGGATTATGAAGTGTTTTTAGACTATGAAAATGGAATTGAGATCTTAAAAGGACAGGATGCTGTAGCTGATGCTTTAGATAATATTAAATCAAAGCTCATGCTTCAAAAAATCTGTAAAGAGCTTAATATACCACTAGTTCATGGTAGCATAGCAGGATGGTATGGTCAGATAATGACTATTTTCCCTTGTGATGATACTTTAAACAATATCTATAAAGATGATTTAGAAAGCGGAATAGAAAAATTTTTAGGAAATCTTCCTTTTACAGCTTCATTAGTAGCATCTATGCAAAGCTCTGAAATAATAAAGATATTGCTCAAAAGAGGGGAAATGCTGAGGAATTGTATGTTATTAGTTGATTGTCTTAATATGGAGTTTGAAAAGGTTGAATTTAAAAAATAAGTTATTAAATTCATTTTTATACAAGGATATATTTATATTCTTGTATTTTTTTTGTGCATAAAATATTATATATATAATTTTATTAAAATATTTAAATGAATTATATATACATAATTATCTAGTTTTACACTTAATATAAATATGTTTAATAAAAGAAGCATTTTTTATGGAAAAAACATACTATAAACATGTAAGATTTAAAAAAAATCTTGTTGTTTACAAAAGGAGGAAATTTTATGTGTACAAAAGAGCTTATGTTTTTTTTAATAAGTTTGATTATCAGTGTGTTTATTTTTGGAATATTAAAATATACGCATGATATCATTTTAAAATTGATAAACATGTTTGAAAATAAAAATGAAGAACAGATATATAAAATACAAGATACTGAAGATTCAAAATTTTATGAATTTGAATCTTTTGAATCTTATGATGATATCAGTGGTGTTCTTCAACAAGATGCTGAAAAAGGAATAGAAATTAATAATGAGGTGATTTAATAATGGCTGTACCAGCAATATTACCAGATCAATTGCCAAACGGACTACAAGTAATTAAAAAGCTATTACCTCAAAATCTTTATTCACTAAAGAGTCCAAATGGAATGAATCCAACTAGAATTGTAGTTCACAACACTTACAATGATGCACCAGCTATAAATGAAATCAATTATATGATAAGCAATAATTTAGAGGTATCCTTTCATTTTGCAGTTGATGATGTTAATGTAGTTCAAGGAATTGCACTGAACAGAAATGCATGGCATTCAGGGGATGGAGGTAGTGGGTTAGGAAACAGACAGGGTATAGCAATTGAGATTTGTTATTCAAAATCAGGGGGAGAGAGATTTAATTTAGCAGAAATAAATGCTTGCAAATTGATTGCATATTTACTTTATGGCACAGGATGGGATATAGATAAGATTACAAAGCACCAAGATTATTCTGGAAAATATTGTCCTCATAGAACTTTAGATCTAGGGTGGCAACGCTTTTTAGATATGTGCAGGCTTGAACTAAATAAGCTTTTAAATACTAAAGAGGTATATCCTGTGGGAACTGTTGTATATAATATTACTGATGTATTGCTTGAAAGTACTGTATATGAAAATTCAACAAAAGCTATCCTTCCTAAAGAAAGCAAAAGTAAAGTATATAAGTATTTTAGTAAAGATTCAGTATTGTGGATGGCACTTGGGGATATGGATGACAAACCAAGAAGTCCAGCAGCTTGGACAAAAGAAATTGATAAGTTTGTGTTGAATTTGCCATCAGAAATAGATAAAGAAGTTAGTGTTCTAAAGAAAAAGATCATAGATTTAGAATCCATAATAATAGAGAAAGATGCTAAAATCGGAGCATTAAATGAAGAATTATTAAAATATAAAAGGAGCTAAAGCATAAAGATTTCTTCTGTTTATAATTTTTCATAAAAGACTATAAAAAACTAGAAGAAGCCATAGAGTATAAAAACTTATGGCTTATTTTTTTTATATAGAATAAAATCCGTTGAAAATTTTTAACAAGGATAGATTATCAAATACACCTCCTAGTTCTCTGCAGGAATGCATGGATAGGAGAGGATTTCCAATATCCACACTTCTTATAGGAAATGAAGTAGATGAGATTGGACCTATGGTTGAGCCTCCAGTTACATCAGATCTATTTACTAAAACTTGATAAGGTTCATTTGCTTTTTCACAGAGCATTTTGAAAACAGCAATGGACTCACTATCTGATGTATAACTTCCATTTGATGCTATTTTAATTACAACCCCTTTATTTATAATAGGTTTATTTACAGGATCTGATTTTTCAATCCAATTTGGATGTATGGAATGTGCCATATCAGAAGATATTAAAAATGAATTAGCTAACATCTTATAATAATCATCCTCAAGCTCAAAGTCATAAATAGATAATATTATTCTATCAGTTAGTAGCTTTAAAAGAGGGGATGCTGCCCCTTGTTTTGTCCTTGATCCTATTTCTTCATTGTCAAATATTATGGATATATTTATTCCATCCTGAGGAGCTTCATGAATTAAGGACATAATGGATAGATATGCCATGGATAGATTGTCCTGTCTACCTATAGAAATGAATTCTTTATTTAAACCTACAAATTCTCCCTTTGCATATTCATAAAAGCTTATCTCAAAGCTCAATATTTCGTTTGGATCTACATTTAAATTTTCTGCAATAAGATTTGTAAAGAATTTTTCTTTATTTGTTTCATTAGTCAACCCTAATACTGGAAGGGTATGTTTTTGAGGATTTATTTCATATCCTTTATTTGCCTCTCTATTTTGATGGATCGCTAGGCTTGGTATTACTAAAATAGGTGAATTTATATTTATGTTTTTAATGATTGGCTTTAAAGGATTATTGCTTCTTAAAGAACATTTGCCACAAATTGCAAGAGGTCTATCAAACCAAGTGCTTAAAATTGGACCGCCATAGGCTTCTGTATTTAATTGCATATATCCACCTGGTCCTATAATCTCAGGATTTGCTTTTACTTTAAAACCTGGTGAATCGCAATGAGAGCCTATGATTTTAAAACCATTTTCAGATAAATTACAATTTCCAATAGTAAAGGCAGCAATAGATGATCCATTCTTTGTTGTGTAGTATTTACCTCCTTTTTCTAATTTCCATGTATCTCCTTCATTTAATAAAGTAAATTCATGAGAATCTAAAATTTTTGCAATGTTTTCCACTGCATTAAATGAAGAAGGGCTTCTATAGATAAAATCCATTAGATCAGAATTTAATTCAAATAAATCTTTCATTATTACACCTCTTTAATATGATTGATTTTATTATATCATATTCATTTAAATATTTTTCAAGATGGTATGATATACTTATATTAAAGTGATTAATGGGGAGTTTTTATATTGATTAATGAGTTTTTAGTAAAGACTTTTATAAAAGATTATAAGAACGTAGAGAAGGATGAAGTGAGGGATAAATATGGTTATTTAGGAGGAGCATTTGGAATAATAATAAATATTTTGCTCTTTTTAATAAAGCTATTGATAGGGATTTTTGCAAATTCAGTAGCTATAATGGCAGATTCCTTTAACAATTTATCAGATGTGGCATCTTCTATCGTAACCATAGTTGGTTTTAAGATTTCTTCAAAACCTGCTGATAAGGAGCATCCTTTTGGCCATGGAAGGATTGAATATTTATCTGGCCTTGTGGTTTCTACACTTGTCATATTGGTAGGATATGAGTTTATAAAGTCTTCATTTGATAGGATACTTCATCCTACACAGGTTAAATTTGAAGTTATACCATTTGTTTTGTTGATTATATCTATATTTTTTAAAGTATGGCTTTCATCTTTTAATAGCTTTATAGGAAAAAAAATAAATTCAACTGCCCTAAAAGCTTCTGCAGTAGATGCTTTAGGAGATGTAATCACTACGTCCACTGTTGTTTTATCCTATTTAATTTCTAATTTTACCTCTATTCCTATTGATGGATATATTGGACTTTTGGTAGCTATTTTTATAGTATATTCAGGATTTAAACTTATAAAAGAAACCATCAACCCGCTTTTAGGTGAAGCTCCATCAGAGGATATCGTATCTAATATAATAAATACAATTAAAGGATATGAACATATTTCTGGTGTTCATGATTTAATCGTTCATAATTATGGTCCATCAAAATATATAGCATCTATTCATGCAGAAATTCCAAGAGATATAGATATAATAAAGATACATGAAATAATTGACAGTGCTGAGAATAAGGTAAAGAAGGAGCTTGGTGTTGAGATTGTAATTCATATGGATCCTGTGCTTACAGATGATAAGGATATAATAGAAAAATATATTTTTGTAAAAGAGATTTCAAAAAATATACAGCATGTGATATCCATACATGATTTTAGGATTGTAGGTGAAGGTGAAAAGATGAATTTTGTCTTTGATGTGGTGGTAGATGATAAGGAAGATCTTACGGTTTCTCTAAAGGATAAAATAAAGAGAGCTTTTAATAAAAAGGTACAAGAAAGGTATCCATATTCAAATTGCATTATAAATGTAGAAAGAGATTATTTCTCATATCATTAACAGTAAAATATATAATCCCATATAATGTAATGTATAAATAAGGAGGGCTATTTATGTCTAATGTTCTAAACTACTTTTCTGGCACTAATACAGCATTTGGATTTAAGTCTTTTTACCATAATATAATTTCAAAAAATGAAGCAAATAAAATAATTTATTTAAAAGGTGGTCCAGGAACTGGCAAATCCTCTTTAATAAAGAATATTGGTAAACTTTTTTGTGATAAAGGTTATGGTGTTGAGTACCATCATTGCTCCTCAGATGTAAATTCTTTAGATGGAGTTGTGATAAAGGACCTCGGTTTTTGTATAATGGATGCTACTTTCCCTCATACCATGGACCCAAGTTATCCTGGGGTTATTGAAGAAATTAAAAACTTAGGAGAATACTGGAATTCTAAAATGTTAAGGAGTAACAGGGATAAGATTAAAGGAATTGTAGATGCTATTTCATTAAGTTATAAAGAAGCATATTCACATTTTAATTTAGCAAATCATTTTTGGGAAAAGATCAAAGATTTAAATTCTAAGAACAGGAATAATTTAAAATATAATCTATTGTTAAAAGATATAGATTTAAAAATACTAAATAATATTCCTTATGGAGTGGCAGAGGAAAGGCAGACATTTGTTTCTTCTATAACTTATGAGGGAGTTATAAGCTATATAGAAGAAAAGATATTGAATTTTGATAATGTATATGTGTTACAGGGATATCAAGGTGAGGGAAAAGAAGATATAATGGATTATATTTATAAAAGACTTCTTTTAAAGGATTGTGTAATGGAAGTATACTTTAATCCATTAAATCCAAATTTTATCGAGCATATAGTTTTACCTCATTTAAAGACAGCATTTGTATGCGAGAGTGAGTTTATCGATTTAAATTTTAAAGGGGATTTTCTTATAGGAGATTCTATTCAAAAACCTGCTGAATTTTCATCTTATCAAAAAGAGTTCTATAGAGCAAATCTTTATGAATTTATAAATCTTGCAAAATTACAACTTAAAAAATCTTCTGTCATGCATCATGAGCTTGAGGATATATATATTTCAGCTATGAATTTTAAGGAAGTAGATAGAATATATAATGAGATTATAGATGATATTCTAAATTAAACAAAGAAGCTGTTTTGAGAGAATCAAACAGCTTCTTTGCGATTATAATTTTGAAGTGAAGGTGAAATAAATTAAATTTGTATTAAACCATTTAAGTAACTAAGTGCAATATCTTTATATCCATTTTCGATTAGAATCTGAAGTGTTAAACCAAAGATTTCATAGGAAGAAGTCTCTTTTCTATGCAAGGTTTGAAGTTTATTTTGTATATCATGAGTTAGTATATTAATGTCAGATTGATTCACATAAATACCTATATCTTCTGCTGCTCTTATTATACTTGTGCAAATTTTATTCAAATCAAATTCTTGGATACTTCCATTTTTTTTAATAATTTTCACCTTAAACACAGCCCTTCATTTTTTATGTTGATTTAAATAAAAGTTATATTTTAGTGATATTTATAGTTTTATAATAGTATATTTTTATATAAAATTCAATATTTAAAGGGTAAAAAAGGAAATTAAAAATAATCCTTTATGGGTATTTCAATTAGCCCATTTTCAAGCGGAGCGCTTACTCTAAGCAAATAATCTATAATGCTTTGAGCATCATCTCCATATACTGGAATAGGTTGAAAGTTATTTTTGCCTTTTTCTATTCCATTACTGTTTTCAAAGAAGGGAACAATTGTATATGTCATTTCTTTGGTGCTTTTATCGATATAAAATCTAAAAAGTGCAGTTTCTCTAGATAATAATTCGGGATCCCCTCCAAAACAAAAATCGCTTATACTATAAAAGATGGGTTTATTTTTGTATGTTTCAATACCTTCCATGATATGTGGATGCCCGCCAATTATAGCAGAAGCTCCAGCATCAATAAAATCTCTTGCAAAATTAACTTGATATTCTACTGGCTCTTCACGATATTCATATCCCCAATGCAGAGAGACAAACACAAAATTATCATCCTTTTTATAGTCCTTTATTTCTTTAATTATTCTATCATGAAATTCATCTGTAATTTCCACTTCTATCATGTTATATCCTAAAAAAACAATTTCAACACCATCTATATTTTTAATTAAAGCTTCTCCATCGTTAAAAAATAAAAGATTATTTTGTGTAAGATAATTCTTTGTATCCTCATACCCAGATTCAAAGCAATCCATTATGTGATTGTTTGCTAAATTTAATATTTCTACCCCTGAATTTGTGTAAATAGGTATATATTTAGGGTCAGATTTAATTTGCCATTCTTTATCTACCATTTCATCTTGTTTAGAGATAGCTGTTTCATTATTTAAAATAGTAAGATCATCAGTATAAAAGAATGGTTTACAATATTTAAGGGGATAATTTAAATAATCAGGCTTATTGTCAACTACATTTTCCCATTTTGTATCATCCTCAGCTTGAGGATATGTACCAAAAGAAGTATCTCCTCCAAAGGTCAAGATGATGTTATCTTTCATTTTATAACGCTCAAGGCAGGAAATCGATAATAAAAACCAATCTCTTTCTACTAGTGATAATTTTTTAGTTATATTTATAGAATTTAATTTATCATATATTGAGTGCAGAGAGTCTGTCTTATTTCCAGTATTAGCATAATCTATTAAAATGCTTAGGGCATCTTTTAAATTTTGAAAATATAAGACTTCGTCCTCTTCCTTAAATTTTGCGTTAGATAACTCTTCTTTTAAATTTTCTAAATCTTCTAAGCTCTCTTTGCTACAACCAGTGGCTATTATTTTTTTAAGGTTATTTTCACAAGAGTTTATCAATGTATCTGGATCTATGTAGCTTATTACTTGTTTACTTGTGATATTATCAATATTACTTGTTGTATTATTTTGAGTTTCATTTTTTGTGCATCCAATAAATGTTGTACAAAATATAAATATCAAAATTGCTATTTTTATGATTATATCCACTTCCTTTCTTTTTGCTAAAAGCATAAAACAGTATGCAAAGAATTTATATTTTAATACTATTTTACATTTATCAATCTACTTGTGCAATGTTTCTTGAAATTGCAATGTGTATTAAAAGAAGCCATTTAAAAAAATTTAAACAGTTTTTTTATATATTTGTGATATAATTAATCAGTGCTTAGCTATATTTTTCAAAAATATTGTAAATTAATTTGTTGTGAGCAATTTGTTCACAAGCATATTTATTAATGCTATAATACATAATTATTATAGGAAATTGTTGGATATTTATTATAAAATCTGGAGTGATTGTGTGAAAATTACTATTGGACAAAATGAAAAAGATCAAAGACTAGATAAATTTTTAAGAAAATGGCTTAAAGATGTTCCCTTATCTACTTTATTTAAAATAATAAGGGTTGGCGATATTAAAATCGATGGAAAACGGGTAAAGGATTCATCTTATATGATCTCCTATGGAGAGGAGATAGAAGTATTTGGCATCGATAGATTTTTAAACAATAAACCAAAGGACGAATTGCCTTTTAAGCATGTTAACCATGGTTTTTTAAAAATTCAATTTGAGGATAAAAATATACTTTTAGTTGAAAAATGGCCAGGGGTTTTAGTTCATTCTGATAAAGAAAATTCTGATGCTACATTAAATGATTACGTTTTATCTTATCTTTATGATAAAGGTGAATATATTCCCCAAAATGAGATATCCTTTATACCTTCCTCTTGCAATAGGTTAGATAGAAATACTTGTGGAATGGTTTTATACGGTAAAAATAATTCAGCTTTAAAGCAATTAAATGACATGATTAAGCATAATAATATTGAGAAGTATTATTTAGCTCTTATTTATGGAAAAATTAAGGATGGGGTGTACAAAGCTTATATTTTAAAAGATACTGAGAAAAATATATCTAAGGTTTTAGAAAAGAGTGTTGAAGGATCAAAGGAAATTTCCATGGAAGTTAAAACTTTAGAAACCTGCGGCATATATTCTTTTATTGAAATAAAGCTTATAACAGGGAGAAGCCATCAGATAAGAGCACATTTAAATAAAATTGGTAACTTTATTGTAGGAGATGGTAAATATGGGGATAAAAAAATAAATAATTTCTTCCTGAATAAATATAGTTTAGATTATCAATTTCTATATGCTTATAAGTATGTTTTTAAAGATCCACAGGGAGAGCTTATATATTTAAAAAATAAAGTCATAACAGCAGGCCTTCCTCCTATTTTTAAAAAAATTAAGAGTGATGTATTTAAGTTTTGAGGTGGTTATGTGAAAAAGCAATCCATGGCTAAAGGTTTTGCTATATTATCCATATCAACTTTAATAGTAAAAGTTTTTTCCATTGCATACACTCCTATACTAAATAGGATAATTGGCGAAGAAGGGATGGGTGTTTATGGAATTACATTTACTGTTTTTGCATGTGTTTTTACTATAGTAAATGCAGGTATACCTATTTCCATATCGAAGCTTGTTTCAGAGTATAATGCTAAGTATTCTGAAATGGATGTTAAGAGGACATTTATTATATCTAGAAATTTAATGTTTATCATATCTTTGATACTATCTTTGTTGCTTTTTTTGCTTTCAAAACCTATAGCGCATTTCATGGGTTCTGAAAGCGCAGCACTTCCTATTGCTATTATATCTCCATGTGTCTTTTTTGCAGCTATGAGCTATGTGTATAGAGCATATTTCCAAGGTATGAGCAATATGGTACCAAGTGCTGTGTCATCTGTATGTGAACAGATAATAAATGTTCTTCTATCTCTAACAGGAGCTTTTATTTTAATGAGATTTGGAATTGCTTGGGGAGTAGTTGGAGGAACTATTGGAACTACTGTTGGCGCTATTTTTTCTTATCTTTATCTTTACCATTATAAAAATAATAAATTAAAGAACGTATCTCAAATTAAAAAAGAGCCTGTAAGAAAGAGACAATCTAGGGAAAAAACAATTTTGATATTTAAAAGAATAGTGAGGGTAGCGCTCCCACTTATGATATGCATGGGTATAATGTATTTTGGTGATTCTGTCCTTGATGCTGCAAATATAAATAGCAGGTTAGAGGCTAGTGGATATGATCAAGAAGAAGTTACTAGATTGTATGGACGTTTTTTTAAAACTACTCAATTTATGAATGTTCCTGTTTCTTTAATAACAGCTCTAAGCAGTTCAACTCTGCCATCTATCAGCGCCCTTATGGTTTTTGGAAAAGAGAGAGAAATTGCAAGTAAAATAAAATATGCATTTAAATTGTGTTTTTTAATAGTTATGCCCTTTGCTTTTGCATTTTCGGCTTTGTCAAAATCTATATATATGCTTTTTAATTATGCTATGTTTGAGCTTTTGATGTATGGTGCTTGTATCCTAATATTTATGTCCTTAACACAACTTCAAATTTCCATACTTCAAAGCATGGGAAAGCTATATCAGATGACTGCTTTTGCAGTTATAGGGCTTATTTGTAAATTTGTGATAAACTACATCTGTGTTGGAAACAAAAGCTTAAACATATCAGGTGCACTTATAGGCCTTGGAGCAGGGAGTTTTATAACATTCTTATTAAATCATTTGTATCTGCAGAATACATTGAGAATGAGATTTTCATTGCTGAGGTTAAGCAGAAAGCCTTTAGCTGCAAGTTTATTTATGGGTATAGTTGGTTATGTATCAAATAAGCTTATAATTGAGATTTTAAGCTTAATAGGGCTTGGGGATTACATAAGCAATGCGTTTGCTTTAGTTATATCTGGACTTGCATGCATTTTTGTGTTTGTAGCTACAATGTATGTAATTGGAGGATTTGAAAAGGATGATCTTGATCTTTTACCTTCAAGGCTTGTAAGTAAAATACCTAAAAAAATACTAAATAGAATAATAGCACAAGCATAGTTTTAAAAAAGAATGTTGCAAAACTGATAAAATCAGAAAGCAACATTCTTTTTTGTAATTTTTTTATGATTAAAATAATAGAATATATTAATAATAAAATTGAAGAGGTTAAAGCATGAAAGAGACTAATAATCCTAACAATATTAATAATAAATATGGGACTATAAGTAAAAGTGAAGATGGAACTACTATAATCGATGTTAGTTTAACTGATGAATTGGTACAAGAAGCTCTAAAACGCGCTGGAGTAAATGTGGATTTAGGTGAAGAGAAGCTCCTTGAGAATGAAGAAGTAAGACAAGATTTA
>JAVBPQ010000019.1:0-38716 GCA_031549525.1 Clostridiaceae bacterium
CATACTGTAAATATTCTTTTTCTTTAAAAAAGTATTGACGGATATTATATAGAGCTTCATTATATAAGTTTTTTGCAATATGGCTTAACTCTTTTAAGTTTAGATAGTCTTCTTTTGATAGATCTTTTAATTGTTGTTTAATAGTTAAGTACATTTTTTCACCTCCTCCCTTGTATTAATTATTGTATCATATTTGATTTACTAATTTATATTCTTATCTTCTTATTACTATTAATTTAGCGTATAATTTTGTTATTAAGTATACTATTTTTTACAAAAATAGTGGCAATTCATCTCGCTACCTATAGAGGTAGGAGTCTTCTTGCCACATAATGATAAATTTATATTATCATGCTCTATATTACTAGATTGCATTGATACTAAAAATTTAGTATCATCAATTTTATCAAAAAATCTAATATTCTCATCCATAATACCATATACAAAAGAAATATTATTTTTTGTATTAATATCATTTTCAAAATATATTTTTTCAGATTTTTTAAGGTTTTTGATGATATCCGATTGAATTTCTTTGTAATCTAAAACTTTAGTGTCTTTATCATTTAACTTTTGTTGACATGATATTAAAGGTATAAATGTTAAAAAACAAATAAAAATACAAATCACTTTTTTTAATCTAGGCATATTATCACCCTTATTAAATAATATAATATTTACTAGTATAGAATGTTTTACTAAAATATTCTATATTTCAATAAAATATTTAATATTTTTGCAACATTTTTTTAAATTTATATGAAGTGTTGTATTAATTTCTGTTAAATATTTACAATAAAATTATCCCATTTTCTCTACATTCTCTTTCCATTTCCTCTGGCCATATTGAAACTTGAACTTCACCAATATGAGCTTTATCTAAAAAGAACATGCATATTCTAGATTGTCCTATACCTCCCCCTATTGTATAGGGAAGTTCTTTATTTAAAATGCTTTGGTGATAAGAAAGAGATAATCTATCCTCTGCATCTGCTTTTTTTAGTTGAGATACTAAGGAATCCTCATCTACACGAATTCCCATTGAAGACACCTCAAATGCGCAATTTAAAAGAGGGAACCAGAATATTATATCCCCATTTAATGACCAATCATCATAATCTGGAGCTCTCCCATCATGGGGCTTTCCATTTGATAATTTATCCCCTATTTGATATATAAATACTGCTTTATGCTTTTCACATATTAAGTTTTCACGCTCTTTAGGACTTTTATCTGGATATAAATTCAACAATTCCTCTGAGGAAATAAATGTGATTTCCTCTGGCAGAAAAAGACTAAGATCTGGATATAGTTCATGAAAGTATGTTTCAGTTCTTTTAAAAACATCAAATATATTGTTCACTACATTCCTTAAAGTATTTATATTACGCTCTTCTTTATCTATTATAAGCTCCCAGTCCCACTGATCTACATAGATTGAATGAAGATTATCAAGATCCTCATCCCTTCTTATAGCATTCATATCAGTATAAAGACCCCTACCTTTACAAAAATCATATCTTTTAAGGGCAACACGCTTCCACTTTGCAAGAGAATGTATGATTTCTACATTTTTATTGTTAAGCCCTTTAACATCAAATACAACAGGTCTTTCAACTCCATTTAAATTATCATTAAGACCTAAATCTGATCTTACATATAAAGGAGCAGACACCCTTGTTAAGTTTAGTTTATCTGCAAGATTTATTTGAAAATAATCCTTTATCTTCTTAATTGCTATCTCAGTTTCATATATACATAATTTGCTCTTGTAACCTGGTGGTTTTATTAATAAATTTGAATTCATCATTATGCACTCCAATTTCTAAATATACAGCTTATTTTACAGCTTTTTATTTAAAAAATAAAGGTTTATTTTCTATTGCAAAGTTTTTTAAAAATAGCAATTGAGGAACAGATATATTCAAAGTTTTTTATTATAATGAATTTAGGGAAAGAACATATTTTAGATAAAAGAAATTTATTAGAATTTGGAGGAAATGTGATGAAACCTGTTATAGTAAAAAAAGAAGCTTTTAAAGTGGCTGGGTATTCTATCAGCACCACAGTTTCAGGGGCAGAGCACACAAAAGATGTAGCAGCTCTTTGAAACAAATTTGATACAAATGGTTGGGAAGGTAAGCTTTATATGAAGCTTAATCCCCCTAAACATGGTGAAGTTGGCATAATGGTGCCTAGCGGAAACAACGATGACAATATCAAATATGTGCTTGGCGTTATAGTAGAGAATTTTGATAAAACCACTGAAGATATGACCTTGCTTGAAATTCCTGAAGCTACTTATGCTGTTTTTACAACTGCTCCTGTAGATGGTTCAAAAGATAATAAAAATGCAGATGAAGATTTTGTAAAATCAATCAACGATATGTGGCAATATATATTCGAAGATTGGTTTAAAGATAGCGGCTATGAATATGATGAGGATAAACTTGACTTTGAATTTTATGATGAAAGATGCCATTCTAGACCTGATACTGTGATGGAAATATTTGTACCAATTAAAAAAATAGACAAATAGAAAAAAGTGCAAAATTTTTGCACTTTAATCTTTTAAAACCACTAGGCATCATGATTTTATATAAATTTTTCAAAATAAACATCCCCATCTTTTGTACCAGTTATCTTATATACATTTTTCACATAAAAACCTATAGCCTCATTCCAAGAAGCTGTAGTTTCAATTATTATATGAACAAAACCATTTTCCTTTGCATAAGATTCAAGCTCTTTGAGAATTCTCCCTCCAATTTTTCTACTTCTATATTGTTTTTTAACTGACATCCTTTTAATCTGCACCGTTAAAGCATCGAGCTTAACAAACCCCCCTGATCCAATAATGCATCCATCATGCTCTGCCACTAAAAAAATATTGCCATTCTTTGTATAGTTAAAATATATATCTTCTAAATCCTCATTAAATGAAGGGTCATAATCCTCAAAATACTCTTTTAAACCTTCCTCAATAAGTTCTCTTACCATATTGTTTTCATCTTTATTGATCTGCCTTATTTTAACAAAGTCTATCGTATCCATCTATTTTTTCCCTTTATTTATAATATACCATCTTTATTCCATAACTTTTAAAAAGTTTGAAAGCTAAATCCAATTCATTCTTACTAGGAGCGTTAAATTCATGTATATAATTATCCATCCTCAAAGCTTTATATTTTAAAATGCCATATTTATGATAAGGCAATAGCTCAAGATCAGCGCTAGGTAAACATTTACTTATAAATTTAGCCGTTTTAATTAGATTTTTTTCATCAAAATTAACCTCTTTAATAGAAGGAATCCTGATAGTCATTGGCACTCCCAAATCATGAATTTTAATAGCGTTCTCTAAAATAAGATCATTAAAAACACCTGTAAATTTTTTATGGATAAAAGAATCCATATGCTTAATATCATAAAATACATGAGTGATTTTTTCAAATATTTCTTTTACTTCATTAAATTGATAATATCCAGAAGTTTCAACCCACATATCAATTCCAAGGTCATAAAGTTTATCTGATAAAGCCTTAAGAAAATCCCTTTGATAAAAAGGCTCTCCTCCTGAAAAAGTTACTCCTCCATCTGAATAGGAGTAAAACAAACTATCCCGCCTGATTTTAAAAATAACTTCTTCTTGCGACATTTCACATCCCCACAAGAAAATAGCTTTGTGCGGACAATTTTTAATACATTCTTTGCAATATATGCACTCTTTATAATCAAAATCATCTTCACAAGGCGAAAGATGTTTAGGGCATACATCTCTACATTTATAGCAATGATGGCACTTATCCTTAAAAAAGGCTATCTTAGGGCAAGTAGTAAAACCTTCAGGATTTGCACACCACTTGCAGCGAAGAGGGCAGCCTGAAAGAAATATTACAGTCCTAATACCATCGCCATCATTTACAGAAAAATCTTGAATTTTAATTATATTTCCATTTAAATTAGAACTCATCATGAGCATTCCTTGCGATAATAGCTTCCTGCAATTCTTTTGAAAGATTTATAAACTGAGTGCTGTAACCTGCAACACGCACTAAGAGATCTCTATAATTATCAGGATTAGCTTGAGCATCTCTTAGAGTTTTTGTTGATATTGTATTAAATTGCACATGAAAAGCACCAAGTGAAAAATAAGAACGAATTAAAGCACCTAAGTTACTTAGGCCACGCTTTGTTTTTAACATATCTTCCCCAAGCCTTAAATTTAATAATGTTCCTCCAGTGTGCACATCGTGATTGATCTTTCCGCTGGACCTCATAACAGATAGTGGGCTTTTTATATCACTGCCTGCAAATGGAGATACCCCTTCAGTTAGGGGCGTAAAAGCTTTTCTTCCACAGGGAGTTGCTCCTACTACTTTTCCTGTGGGAATATAATTTGAAATTCCCATAAATGCAGAATTAAAGCAAGATCCAAAAATATCTTTATATGAATGAGTTATTCTATAAAAATAATTGGATATTAAAATTGCAATTTTATCAACATAGTCATCATCATTACCATATTTAGGGCAAGATAAAGCTTTATTCCTAAGCTCCTCGTAACCATTCCAATCATTATCTAAAGCATCTATAATATCACTCATACTATAGATATTTTCATCAAAGATCAGTTTTTTAATAGCAGCAAGGCTATTTGCAACTACAGCAAGTCCAATACCTGTTAAAACTGGACCTACATTATAATGAGCTCCTCCTCTTGATAAATCGAGACCCCTTTTTAAACAATCATCAACACAACAAGAAAGAAATGGGCGAGGAACCATTTCATAATGAAGTCTTTGAGCTGTTAAGGTTGATATTACAGAATGGTGAATCAAATTTTTTAATTCATCAAGGAATGCTGCTTCTACTTCGCTATAGCTCTTATAATCTTTAGGGTTTTTAGTTGAAATTCCCATTTTTTCATCATTTAATCTGCTTTTTCCTTTGTTCAATGCATATTCTAAAGCTGCTCCAAAGTTTACGTTTACAGCAGAAGTCCATTGACCAGTTTTTCTAAAATGAGGAACTACACAGCCGCAATTATTCCAATCTCTTGCATCTTCAGGCTCATATCCAGCACTAAGGAGCATCTTAGAGCCTGCATCATCATTATGAATTGCGGGAAATCCTGTACCTAAACTTACAAGCTCGCACACTGAATCTAAAAATTCTGGAGGACAATCTGAATGAATTCTGACACTAAGCCCAGGCTGATGGGTTTTTACACCCTTTGTAGCATTTAAACATATATATGAAAGCTCATTTGTTCCATCTTCTCCATTTCTATCTTTACCACCTACAGTTAAATTTTGAAACTGATTATAGCCTGCAAAAAAGCCTGCAGTATTAGAAGAAATTGTCCAAACCCATTCAGATAATTTAAGCCATAGAGCCTCTACTAGTTCTTCTATCTCTATTTTAGAGGCTATTTTACTATTAATATCATTTATATAATATGGATACATATATTTATCAAAACGACCTAAGTTAAGAGCCAGAGGATTTTCTGAAATAATACCTCCAAGCTGGGTAAACCATACGAATTGAACTGCCTCATGAAAGCTCTTGGGTGGATTTTCTGGTACTTTATAGCATACTTCTGATATTTTCAAAAGCTCATCCTTTCTTATTAAATCCTTTTCTTTCTCATAAAGGTCGTAAGCTCTCTTTCCATATCTATGTGCAAAATTTATAATACCTTCACATACTAAAATTACAGCTTCATAAAATATACTATTTTCTAAATCCTTTGGATTTGAAATATCTAATTCCCTAAGGTATTTTTCTGCTTCATCTTTAATACCTTTAAATCCTTTTTTAAAGAGTATGTCTTCATAATCTGGAGTGATCTCTCCTACAGCTTGTCTCCATTTTGAATCATTATCTATAACTCCTGTATCTACACCAATATGTGATGTTTCAGGAGGAACTTGATTTAAAAAATGCTCTTCTAGAGATTTTCCTCTCCAATAAGGAAAGATTTCTTCTCTAATAAATTTTATCTGATCATCAGTAACCTCATATGGGTCCTGAGGTCTTTTAGAAAATGAGTCTATTTCTTTATCTACCCATTTCCATGAAAATTCAGGTGTTAAAATGGCACTTCTTGGAAATAATCCTGCAGTACCTACAATTAACTCATCAGGGAAAATTTCAACTAAAAATTCATCACAAAAATCTTTAAAGGCCTTTGCTCTCCTTATAATCAGATGTTCTCCTTCAGTTTTTTTATGAGAGTTTGTAAAAATACGTGCACGCTCATAACAAATGGAGGGTTTTGTATTAATATACCTTTGTCTTAGTCTTTCGATTCTTTCCGTTGAACTCATAATGACCACCCCTTTATATAATTTTTGTATATTTTAATTGTATTAAGAAGTGTATAGCATTTCAATATAATCAATAGTGATTTTTACCTATCCAATTATAAAGCAACATATCAAGCTGCAAGCATATCTCTAAAAAATCTTTATTTAAATCTAGTGTCTTTACACTAATTTTATTACTATTCATCATATATGTAGAATCAAGCTCGATATCCTCATCTGTCTTCCCATATAAAAGTATACCGCTGACACTGCCAGAAGCTGCAGAATTCTTATTTTTTACATAAGTAAAGATCTGATAGAGATTGTTTGAATGTATTGTTTTAGTAGATTGCAAAGCACCTTTTTCATAATACTTTGTATCTATGATCAATATCTTACCTTCATATTCAATGGTTACATCGGTCTTCATTATAGGTAAAAGATCCATATATCCATCATCAACATCCCATTTTATATGTGAAGCTGAGATTTTTAAGTTAGGATAATGTTTTTTATAATACTCTCTTACAAATCTTTCATATAAACTGCTCATAAGCTGATTATCAATATATTTAGACAATTTCCTATGCCCTTCCTTCTCAGTTAAAAGCATCCCTTTTATCACTAAATAACAAATATTTATCAGCATCTTATATGTAGCATTGTTTCGATGGTATTTTATAAAAGACCACTGAATATCATAAGGATTAATTTCTTCTACTTTGTTAAAAAACAGCATCACCTTCTTCAATGCCTTTTTTTGCTCTTTATTAATATCAGAAGATATTAAAAGCATGGAAGTGGTTTTTAATATTTTATTCAGATAATTGTTTTCCAAAAGCTCATCATATTCGCATATAAGCTGCTTTTTTAAATAAGCTTGTTTTTTAATTGAATCTTGAATATCTATTTTACCATGCACTAAATTTAAAGCTTCTTTCTTTATCAAATATTCCCTTCCAAGACCTCTTTTTACTTGATTAGAAATTCCTTTTGCAAGTATAGCAGAAAGCAAATCACCTGCATTGTGAAAGCTCTCTATATCTAAATTTGCATAGCCATCTTCCTTTAAAACCTTAAATGCATATGCCAGCATATGATAAATATTTTGAATTTTAATCATTTAAAACACCTGACAACCTTTTAATCCAAAACTCTACTTTATCTTTTTCATCAAACCAATACTCTTTTATAAGGGGTATTATCTCGTAATTTATAATAGATGAAAGCCATTCATGAGTTATTTCTTTATCTGTACAAAAATAACTATGGCCAATTCTAAATCCATCTCCTAAAGATTCATCATTTCTTATACAATCATTCAATTCCTTAATATAAGATATGAGTTTACTAAACCTCTCATCATTAATAGCGCAAATTAGAGATTTAAACCTAGGAGAATCAAAAGCAGGTTCCATCTCAAAGAAAGCAAATCTTCTCCTTAAAGCATAGTCCATCATTGCAAGGCTCCTATCAGCAGTATTCATCAAACCTATGATATGTACATTTTTAGGAACACAAAAAAGCTCATTTGAATATAACAAACGAACCTTTTCCCCTCGCTTATCGCTTTCTATAAGCATAAGCAATTCACCAAATATTTTGCTTAAATTGCCACGATTGATCTCATCAATTATAAAGAAATAATCCTTATCAATATCATCCTCGGCACATTTACAAAACTTATAAAATGCACCTTCTGTCAATAGAAACCCTTCCCCATTAGGGCGATACCCTAAGATAAAATCCTCATAGCTATAGCTTTCGTGAAATTGCACCATCATAACGCGACTTGTATCTTTTTTTCCAATAATTGAATATGCTAACCTCTTTGAAGCAAAAGTTTTCCCAACTCCAGGTGCCCCTTGCAAAATGATATTCTTTTTATTTTTTATAAGATTTATAAGCATTTCATATGTGTCAGCATCCATAAAAACTTCTGATAAAAATTCTTCCTGAGAATAAGTTTCATAATTCTTTTCATCTTCTAATTCATACTCTTCAATTTTATCCTTTGGTTCAATGTAAATATCATCTATGATGCTATTTAAAATATCAGCCTGCTCTTTTGTTGCTTTTATAATAGGAGATATTTCAAAATGCTCACTCTCTGAAAGCATCTTATTTGAAATTCTTTTACACATTAATTTTTCTTCAATTTGAATATCTGCAATCCACTTTTCGCTAAAATCAGATTCACAAGATATGATATATTTATCTTCTTGCACACTTCTTGCTCGTATTTCAGGATCACATGCTATATAACCTGATGCAATTACTCCGCTCTCTTTATCAGATATCCATATATATGCCTGATCCCCTTCTTTAATTTCATTAACATATCTCTCACAGCTCCAAGAAATTAAATCGAGATCGTCAATAGCTTTTGCTATATCATAATGCTTTGGATTTGCTTGAAATATCCATGCATTTTCTGATTTTTTTACTTTGATATCGTAGAAAATGCTATCATCAAAGGATATATCTATGTCATTTTTTAATGCTATACAGGTACATATTTTTCTAATACTGTTAGATTTATTACCGCTTATTTTATATTTGTAGCATATTTGCGCTATAGCTGCTTTTAAAGCATTTAAAAGCTTATCATTACCGTAATCAATAACAATATGTTCAAGAAAGTATTGAGTTATATCTGTACTTGCCCCTCTTTTATAAATTTTTCCTTCCATCATACTTGTGAATATGTTAATGTACATTTTATGAGAATTTTTACTATATTTGTCAATCTCAGTACTAAGCTTGCATGCTGCATCATTGATTTTAATCTTCTTTTCATAAACCATTTTTGCCATGTTATAGATTTTATCTAACATATTTTCACCTTTTCTTAAATCCTGATCCTTATATCTTTTACAGTCCAATAATATTTAGATATAATAGCTTTTATTATATCACAATATTATTTTTCATATCTATTGATGATAAATAATTGTGCAAAATGTAGAAATCGCTCATTGGTTATGCTAAAATCATATTCAAAATTTAATAAAAAGGAAGAATAAATTATGTATATAAGTAACATAAGCACTAAAGCTCCAGAAGATGAGCGCATCCCTCTTGAAACTGAAGTATATGCACTTCTTGATAGACTAAAAATCTCCTATGAGCGTGTAGACAATGATTCTATATCTTCCATGGAAGACTGTAAAGAAATTAGCGATGTTTTAGGTGTAGAAATAAGAAAAAGCGTTTTCCTCTGCAATCAAAAGAAAACTGTATTTTATCTTTTAGTCATGCCTGCAGATAAACAATTTAATACCAGCGCATTTTGTAAAAAGCTTGAATGTTCAAGGGTATCTTTTGGCTCAGGGGAGCTTATGCAAAAATATTTAGGAGTGACCCCAGGCTCTGCAACCATTATGGGCCTATTAAATGATAAAGATAATGCGGTCAAGTTGATAATAGATAAAGAGGTAGCCGATGCTGAATGGTTTGGCTGCAATCCTGGAATTAACACAAGTCATATTAAGATAAAAGCTAAGCAGCTATTTGAGGATTTACTTCCTTATATAAAACATGAAGCAAAAATTATTGAACTATAATTAGAGGTAGAGGGTATGAAGATAATAAAAGTGACGGATAAATATTTAGCGAATAAGTGCGATGAGATGTTAACATCCTTAATTAAGGATGAAAGAAATTATGATAATAATATCATAGAGAATTTCGAAGTACATGATTGGTATTCAACCACATTAGATGATGATCAGCGAATAACGCTTATTGCCATTCAAGAAGATGAAGCAATAGGGTTTATTCATGGTTTTGTTATAGCCGAAGCAGGTACAACTGTAAATGATACAGTAATAGTGTTGGATGCTATGTATGTAAAAGAAAAAAATAGAAAACTTGGTATAGGAGAAGCACTTATAGATGAACTAAAAAAATGGGGTAAATCTATAGATGCAAAATTTATTGACTTAAAAGTTTTAGTTGATAATCGTTCAGCAATTGAATTATACAAGAAAAAAAATTTTACTCCTTTAAAAACCTATATGAGAAGTGAATTGAAATAACTGCACCATTATTGGTAAATACCTAATAAGCACTTGCTACCTCTTTCGCATAAAACTTTGTTATTCCTGTGTACTTATATTTTCTACTATATTTGCAACAACCCTCTTTATCATTTTTATGCTTAAAAAAATGCTTATTGCATAACTAATTTTTAATTAGTTATGCAACAGCCTCTTTTAAGCTTGCTTCAAATGTTATTCAAAAACATCTTTTAAATCAATTTCTAAATCTTCAAAAGTCTTAAACTTTGTGGTATAGATCTCTTTATCTTTATCATTTAAGAGTTTAAATTCATATTCGTCAAGTAAAACATATATCTCTTTTTTATACTTTGAGTTCTCTAAAATACACTGAGTTACTGATTTTGTATTATAATCTACAAGCCAAAACTCTGGAACTCCTTGCTCTTCATAGAGTTTAAATTTTCTTTCAGTATCGTGCTTTATACTAGAAGGTGATATTACTTCAACTACAAGCTTAGGTACACCATAAAATCCATCCCGCTTAATATTCTCTATATCACAAATTATGCTAACGTCTGGTATCACATATGAACCATCTTCAAAATGTACATCAATAGTATCTGAAAACACCTTACACTTTTTAATTCCTAATTTCTCTAAATGATCTCTAAATTTCCATACGAGATTTGCTATTACCATACCATGTTTGGGATTTGCTGAAGGACTCATAACAAAGTATTCTTCACCTATCTTTTCTCCTTTTTGAGGTTTATAAGACAAGGCTTCACTCATTCTTTTTTTCCTCCTCTCTTAGAATACTTTTTAACTCTACCTCTTTAAAAAATTTATTTTTATTAATTTAACAATATCATAAACTTATGATTTTATTAATAATTTTTTTATTTTTTTGATATAAGCCTATTATCTATAAAAATCAATAAACTTCACTTTTAATTTCAATCTCGTTCCACAATCTCATATACAAGAGCATTTACTATGGCAGCAGCCACATTGCTTCCGCCTTTTCTTCCCTTTGCAATAATATATGGTACATCAAGCTCCATGATAAGCTCTTTAGATTCCACTACATTTACAAACCCAACAGGAACTCCAATTATAAGCTTAGGTTTAAATTTTCCTTCTTTAATAATCTCATAGAGTTTAATCAAAGCTGTAGGAGCATTGCCTACTGCAAAGATGAGGGGTTTTTGTGAATTTTGGATGGCATATTCAACTGCCACCCCTGCTCTAGTAACACCCTTTTCCTTAGCGATATTAATAACCTCAGGTGAATCCATAAAACAATGGACAAAGCTGTGTAGTTTAGAAAGCTCCTTTTTATTTATACCAGACCTAGCCATTTGCGTATCTGTTATAATATCTACACCTTCTTTTAAAAAAGCTTTGGCTTTATCTACTGCATCTTCTGAAAAAACAAGATTATCTGCATAATCAAAATCTGCAGTTGTATGTATCACTCTCTTTATAATATTTGAATGCTTAGGTTCAAGCTTCTTATTTAAAAGAGTCTCTGCTATTATCTCGAAGCTCTTTTTCTCAATATCTTTAGGATTAGTGACAAAATTCATATCACACCTTCTCTCTATTTAATCTCTCTCCTGTAATTATATACACAGGATTTTGAGCCATCATCATATCATAATTTCCTACCTTCTGCGCCTTTGCTATATTTACACAAATAGTATCTATATTTATAAATCCATATTTATTAAAACTATCTAAGATTTGATTAAGGCTCTGCAAAGTAATAGCATTAGCTACAATCTTGATATCAGGATTCTTTTCAATAAGATTTTTTACAATATCATCCATATTTCCTAAGCTTCCACCTATAAATGCCCTTTGAGGAGTAGGAAGCTCTAAAATACCATCTGGGGCTTTAGCATTTATGATTTTGAGATTATATGCACCATGCTTAATGCGATTTTCTTCTATAAGATCGCAAGCTTTATCTTTAACTTCAATTGCATATACAAATCCATCAAAAGCCTTTCTTGCCATCTCAATAGATACAGAGCCTGTCCCTGCGCCTATATCGTAAACAATATCGCTAGGTAAAATCCCAAGCTTTTGCAAAGATAGCCACCTCACTTCTTCCTTTGTCATAGGGACATCCTTTCGTATAAATTCCTCATCTTTAATAAGAAAATGAGGATTAATTGCTAAAGGGTTTTCAATATACATCACTGATAAATCATCAAAGAACTGCTCCTTAAGCAAACAAGCTGTACCTTTTATGATTTTTTCATCATCATAGGATAAATTTTCTCCCACTATGACCTCTACTTCTCCAAGCCCACATTCCCATAAGATCCTGCAAATATCGTGTGCTCTATAGTCACCACCTGTTAGAGCAAAAACTTTTTTATTGTAAGAAACTTTTGGAACAATTTGTCCATCTCTTCCGTGCATACTCACAATTTTAGCATCATCGTAAGGTATTAAAATTTTTGCACTAAAATATTGTATGCTGCTTATGCCATTTATCAATTCTATATCATACTTACTAGAAAATTTCTTTACAATATTTTTAGATATACTAAAGAAATTGCAATCTCCACTGACTAAGACCACGGTATTCCCAGCTATCTTTTTTTCTAACTCTTTCATAAGCTCAGGTAATTTATAACTTTGAATATCTTCACTTTTCTTGCCTATCCTCTTTGTGCTTAAAATCCTATCTGCTGACTTTATTATATGAGAAGATTCTACAGTCAAAAGCTTCTCATCTCCAGGTCCAAAGCCTACAATATATAGTTTTTCCATAATAGTTATCCCTTTATGCGATCTATCAAAATTTCAGAGAGCCTCTCATCAGTTCCTAAAGTCTCCCCCATGACAACAGTAATATTGGGATGATTTTGCATACATTCTTTTACCATATTAGGAATGTCCTCTTTAAGATGTATCCCCTCAAAGAGAAAATATGGCACAACCTTAATATTTGAAATACCTCTTTTGACCAAATTATTTACAGCCATATCTATGGTTTTATCGCTAAACTCCATATAGGCATGTTCTATAACAGCATCAGGCAATTTCCTCTTTGCCATTTCTAAAACAGTCTCAAGGGTAATCTCTGTTTCTCTTTGTCTACTTCCATGGGCTACTACTAAAACACCATTCATACAAAAACCCTCTTTTCTATAGATTTTAAAGTTTTATCCAATATCGCCTCTTTTAATTGCTCCTGCAAGCTCTTTTGCAAAATACGTCACTAAAATGCTCGCTCCTGCACGAAATATACTTATAGCTGTTTCGCACATAATTTTATATTCGTCTATTAAATTTTGCCTTGCAGAAGCTTTAATCATGGCATACTCTCCGCTTACGCTATAAGCTGCAACAGGTACATTTACACAACTAGAAACATTTGCAATAATATCAAGATAAGAAAGGGCTGGCTTTACCATGATGATATCTGCCCCTTCTTCTATATCAAGCAATACTTCCTTTATAGCTTCTTTTTTATTGTGATAATCCATCTGATAGGATTTTCTATCTCCAAACTGTGGTACTGAGCCAGCAGCTTCTCTAAAGGGACCATAAAAAGCAGAAGCATATTTAGCAGCGTAGCTCATAATAGGTATATTTTGAAATCCATTTTCATCTAATATATTTCTTATAGCTGATACACGTCCATCCATCATATCAGATGGGGCAACCATATCGCAGCCTGCAAAAGCTTGAGAAAGAGCTGTCCTTGCTAAAACTGGAAGGGATAAATCATTATCCACATAGCCGTCCTTTATCATCCCACAATGACCATGAGAAGTATATTCACATAAACATACATCTGTTATTATATAAATATCCTTTCCAAATTCCTTTCTAAGCTCCCTTGTAGCTTCTTGAATAACACCATGCTCTGAATAAGCCTCAGAGCCCAATTCATTTTTATTACCTGGTATACCAAAGAGCATAAAAGAATGCACCCCTTGATTTAAAGCATCCTCAACTCCTCTTGCTATGGTATCTTTGCTATATCGCTTCTGACCATATAAAGAGCTTATCTCTTCTTCTATATTGTTTCCTTCTTGAATAAAAAATGGAAGTATCAAGGAATCTACTGATATCCTTGTTTCTCTTGCCATTTTTCTAATAATTTCATTGCTTCGTAAACGCCTTGGTCTTATCATAAATTAATCTCCTTAATCTTTTGTATCATGCTATCAATAGTAGCTTTTTCTGAAACAAAGGTCTGTATTCCATATGATTTTGCTGTTTCTGCTGTCTTCTTTCCTATGCAGATTCCCTTTAACTTCTTTAAATCTACACTTGATACAGCTTTAACAAATCCTTCAACTGTTGAAGAGCTTGTAAAGGTTATATAGTCAATTTCTCCTTTATCTATCATCTTTTCTAATTTACTGCTATTTTTCTTCTCGTAAATAGTGTCATATATAGATATATTTTCAAAAGAAATCTTAGATTCTTTAAATATATCCAAAATATCTTCTGAACCTATCCTTGCTCTTAATAAAAGTAGTTTTTCACCTTCTTTAATATGAGGAATGAGGCCCTTTGCTAAAGCTGCACCATTATATTCCTCTGGCACATAATCTACGATCACTCCCCTTTTTAACACTTCTCTTTTAGTCTCTGAGCCAACTGCTCCTATTTTTATATGATGAAGTTTCCTAATATCATATTGATTTTCTATAAGATAATCAAAAAATAAATTCACTCCTATACCACTTGTGAAGATTAGCCATTTATAGCTCTTAATACTCATAAGGGCATCTTTTAATTTCTGATTTTCATTAACTAATGGTAAAATGCTTATGGTAGGCATCTCAATTACATTGCAGCCAAGCTCTCTTAACCTCATAACTAAACTTGATTCACTGCTTCTTGTCCTTGTAACGATTATATTTTTATGTAAAAGGGGTTTTTTACTAAACCAATCTAACTTATCTGAAAGACTGCATACCTTTCCTATGATGATAATAGCTGGTGAAGCTATATTATTTTTCTTTGCAATATCTGGCAACGTTTCGACTGTTCCAATAAATTTTCTCTGACTAGAAGATGCAACATTTTCTACAATAGCTGCAGGCATATCTTTTTCCATTCCAGAAGTTAAACACCCTCTGCATATCTTGCCTATTGTGAAAACGCTCATCATAAATATAAGAGTGCCTTTTGTCCTAACTAGAGCTTCAAAGTCTATGTCTAGAGCGTTATTATCTTTAGCATGTCCTGTAATAATATGAAATGAGGAAGCATAATTTCTGTGTGTAATAGGTATACCTGCATATGCTCCTGCAGCTATTGCTGATGAAACGCCTGGTATTACTTCAAAAGGGATATCATTTTTAAGAAGGACTTCTAATTCTTCCCCTCCTCTTCCAAATACAAAGGGATCGCCACCCTTTAATCTCACCACATTTAATCCTTGTTGGGCTTTTTCTAAGAGGAGTTTATTTATTTCATCTTGAGGTATGGGATGGTCTTTTGCATTTTTTCCTACATTTATTTTTTCAGCATTTTCAGGCATAAGGCTCATGATATTTTCATCTATTAAACGGTCATATAGAATAACATCAGCAGATTTAAGCCTATTTACACCTTTAATGGTCATAAGTTCAAAATCACCAGGACCTGCACCTATCAAAGTAACTTTCATTTTCACACCACCTTTTTCTTTAACATAAGAGCAAGGCTCTCACCTATATTTTCTGCATCATATATATTTCCATGAATACTTCCTTTTTTTATATTTCCAAAATCATCAACATACATACCTGTAAGAATAATTTTATCCTCATAAACTTCTCCATATACAGCAACAGGTGAGCTGCAGCCGCCATTTAATGTCTTTAAATATCTTCTCTCAGCTTTTGAAACGATCTCTGATTCTCTATCATGAAAAGCACGCAAATAGGAGTAGTCCTCGCCTATTCTACCTTGCACAGCTAGTATTCCTTGGGAAGCTGAAGGTATCATTTCTTCAACTTTAAAAACCTTTGAAATCCTATTTTCCAAAGAAAGCCTATTTAACCCTGCTTGTGCTAAGATTATTGCTGAATATTCTCCATCATCTAACTTATTTAATCTTGTAATGACATTGCCACGAACAGGCTTTATTTCAAAGCCTTTATATATCTCTTTAAATTGTATGCTCCTTCTTAAGCTGGATGAGCCAACTGGCTTTTTTATATCCAAATTTTCTATATCTTTAGGTAAAACCAGTACATCAAAAGGAGCCTCCCTCTTTGATAATGCTACAATAGAAAGGCCCTCTGCCTCTTCGTAGGGCATATCTTTGTAGCTATGAACAGCAATATCAATTTCTTTACTGATTAATGATTCCTCTAACTCTTTAATAAACAATCCCTTTCCACCAATTTTATCTAAGGTCTGATTTAATATTTTATCCCCCTTAGTCTTTATGGTTATAAGCTCACATTCTATGTAAGGATTATTTTTCTTTATAGCATCCATAACTATAGTGGCTTGTTTAACAGCTAATATGCTTTCTCTAGTACCAACTTTGATTCTTTTATTCATCCTGCAATATGCTCCTTAACTTTTTAGCAGTTTCACTAACCCCTAAATGATTTCCATCTTTAGATACAAGCCCTGCTATATATGAATTGCTCTCTGCAACAGCAGGGAAATAACAATCACATTCTTCTTTGCAATCTGCAATGATATGAAGGGTTTTAGTTTCCTCTGCTTCTTTTAAAATCTCCTTGTTTACTTCTCTACTGTTTGTGGCAGCGATCACGAGAAAGGGGTTTATTTTCTTTATATCTCCATATTGAAATTTTCGATTTATAAATTTTATCCCTTTATTCTTTATAATATCATCTAAACCATCTGTAATAGCAGGAGATATTAAGGTTAGCTCTGCTCCAAAACTTTCTATTATAGAAATTCTGCGCTCTGCAATCCTGCCCCCACCTACAAAAAGCACTTTCCTTTTTTGTAAATTTAAGAATAAAGGGAAAAAAGCTTTTTTAATTATTTTTTCTGTTTTAATTTCTTCTAGGACTTTAAAAAACTGTAAAATCTCCTCATATGTATAACCAAGTTCATAAGTAGGTCTTTTAATTACGATGACCTTGCAGTTTAATTCTAGTGCTGCAGATACCTTTTTTTGAAAGCCTCCAGCATCTCCAGAATCCTTAGTAACTAAGTATTTTGCAGATATCATCTTTATCATAGCTTTGTTTAAATCTATATCAAAAGGCCCCTGCATACAAATTATATTCTCATTTTTAAATCCAAGGTCTATTGCTTTTTTTAATGAATCCATCATGGGTAAGATTCGAACATAGAACCTTGAAGAAAAATCTTTTATCTTTGTAAAATGCTCTAATTCCTTACTTCCAATGGTAAGAAGGGCTCTTTCTCCTCCATCTTTTAGTAAACTAACAGCTTCCTCTACGTTAGATACATAGGTTACTAGATCATCTTCTTCATTCTTTTCTCTTATGAGCCTTATATATTTGGTATTTGTAATTTCGCAAGCTGATCTTATATTTTGCGTAACAATATTCGCATATGGATGGGTTGTATCCACCACATAATCAAATAAATTTTCTTTTAGATAATAAATCATCTCATCTTTATTTAATCTCTTTGCAAATACCTTTATTTTATCATTTAAAGGCAATATATCCCTCCCATACTCTGTTGCAACAAATAAAACCACTTCTATATTATTGTCAACAAAAAGAGAAGAGAGCTTTCTTCCTTCTGTGGTGCCCCCAAATATCAAGACCTTCATATCTCATAGCCTCTTAATGTCACTAGCTTACCATCTATTATTTTTGTTTTAGAATTTCCAATTATCACTGTTGTAAACATATCAACTTTAGCATGTAGAAGCTCCTTTAATGTGCATAATTTATAATCACACTCATCTCGTAGAGCATTTCTAACATATCCGCAACAAGTATCTTCTGATTTATATTTTAAGGATATCGTGCTCGCTTTCTCTAAATAATCGCTTCTCTTATGACTTTCAGGGTTATATAAGCATACCACCATGTCAGCTAAAGAAACAGCCTTAAGCCTTTTTTCAATAACCTCCCAAGGTGTTAATAAATCACTTAAGCTAATGACCGCAAAATCATTTGAAAGGGGTGAACCAAGGATAGATGCTGCAGCATTCGCTGCAGTAATTCCTGGCACTACCTCTACTTCTATATCTAAAAATTTCTCTCTCATCTCAAAGAGCAAGGAAGCCATTCCATATATTCCAGCATCCCCACTTGAAACAACAGCTACCTTCTTACCTTTTTTTGCTTCTAAAAAAGCCATTTCACAGCGAGCTATTTCACCTTTCATACCTGTATTTATGACTTCTTTGTCCTTAATAAGATGAGAAATAAGCTCAATATAAGTGGTATATCCCACAATCACATCGCTATCTAGTATAATATCCTTAGCTTTAGGTGTTAAATGATCCATATCGCCTGGACCTATTCCTACAGCATAAATCTTCATCATCATCCCTCCTAATTCTTAAAATGAAACCCTCCAAGCTTCTTCTGCTATAGCAATTGTAATTCCATCTTTTATAGTTTTATTGCATATAATTTTCCCTCTCTTTGAAGAGACATAAGCTGAGATTTCGCATACATTTCCTATACCAATGGTATTTTTTACAAAGTCAGATCTAGAAAATAAACCTTCATAACATTTTAATTCATCTATAGAATAAGTGAGAAATGGGATATTATACTTCTTTGATAATTTCACAATAGCATCCTCATCTTTTTTTAAGTCTATAGAAGATAATGTAGCTATGCCTTCTAATTGTATAAAATTGCAGCTTAAGATTTCTAATAAGAACTCTTCTAATGATTCAAAGGATATATTCTTTCTTGCTCCAATTCCTATATGAAAACATTTTGGCAATAGATGAAGAGTTCTTCTAAATGGTCTTTTGTTTAATTCAGAGCTTATAAAAATCCCTATATCACCACTATCCTTTAATACTATATTCTTAGGTAATTCCCCTGCAATCTCAAAAGGAGTACATAAGCCTACCTCTCTTTCTTCAAGCAAACTTGAAGATATATATTTTATAGCTTCAGGGTTTAAGATAGCATAATTATTTTTTATTGCAAAGGTATCCACTTGAAAAACATCGTTTATATCCGTTGCTGTAGTTAAAACTGGAGTAGCTAAGATTAAATCGGCTATTTTATTTGCAAAATCATTCGCACCACCTATATGTCCTGATAAAATGGGGATTACAAATCTGCCAAGTTCATCAATGACAATAACGGCTGGGTCAGTGGTTTTATTCTTAAGAAGCGGTGCTATAGCACGAACTGCAATTCCAACAGCTCCTACAAATATAATCACATTGCCTTTTGTAAATATAGAAGGTATAAACTCATTTAACTTTAAAACTCTATGAATATTTATATCAAAATGTTCTCTTAGCTCCTCTGCTATAGTATTGCTAAGAGAGTATCCCCTTTGTGTGAAGGATAAAATAATTATATTACCCCTTTTTTCCATCTCTATATCCATGTGTAAATTCAGGATGATATAAAAGAGAGCGATCATAATCATTTCCTAAAAAATCACCTACTAGAATAAGTGCAGTTTTATTTATATTATTATCATCTGCTGTCTTATATAAATCCTTGATAGTCGTTCTAATAACCTTCTCATCTTCCCATGTAGCTTTATATACTATAGCAGAAGGAGTATCCTCTTTATATCCGCCTTTTAATAATTTTTCTGAAAGCTCCTCTAGCATATTGATGCTTAAAAATATAACCATAGATGCATTAATTTTGGAAAGCTCCTCTATATCTTCTTTTTTAGGCACAGGGGTTCTCCCTTCCATCCTTGTGAGTATAACCGTCTGGCTAACTCCTGGCAATGTATATTCAGCACCTAAAGTCGCTGCTGCTCCTAAAAATGAGCTAACGCCTGGCACAACTTCATAATTTATATCATTTTTACAAAGCAAGTCAATCTGTTCTCTTATAGCGCCATATATGCTAGGATCTCCAGTATGAAGACGTACTGTCATATCTCTTCTTTCTTCATTTTTTAATATTATATCTATAACCTCTTCTAAGGTCATCTTTGAGCTATCATATACTTTGCAATTTTCTTTTCTATAATTTAAAAGCTCTGGATTTACTAAAGAACCCGCATAGATTATACAATCTGCCTTTTCTAATAACTTCATTCCCTTTATGGTAATAAGCTCCTTATCACCAGGCCCTGCACCTACAAAATAAACCACCTTATATCACTCCTTTACAATAGCTATAGTAAAATATCCAACGCCTTCAGCTTTTTCAAATTCCTCTATATTATTAAAAACCCTTTGTCCTTCCATTCCACAGCGCTCCACTATTTTTGTCTTATGCGATAAACCTTTTTTATCTAAAATTTCCAAAACCTTATTTAAGCTCTTTCCTGACTTCATTATGATTTTATTACCCTGTAATTCTAAAAGCTCCTCAATATCTTCATGATGACTTGCTGGGATGATGTGCAATATTTCATCTCCTTCACAAAGAGAATCATTTAATAAAGCTGCAACAGCAGTAAATGATGTAATTCCTGGAATAATCTCTGTTTCAAATCCCCTTTTAAGGGCTATTTTATGCACATACATATAAGTGGAATAAATAGATGGATCACCTAGGGTAATAAAACCAACTGATTTTCCTTCTTCTAGAAGTGAACAGATATCATCTGCTACTTTTATCCTAAGCTCTTTTCTTTTTTCTTCATCCTTTTCCATTGAAAAAAGGCATGAGATTAAGGGCTTATTCTCTAAATACTCTTCTACAACATAAAAAGCTGCTCTATCATTATTTTGCGCACTTGGTACAGCAATCACATGGCAATCTTTAATTGTCTTAATAGCTTTTATTGTGAGCAATTCAGGATCTCCTGGTCCAACTCCAATACCATACAGTTTACCTCTCATAAATTCCCTCTCTTTTTATAATTTTCAACAGCCCATTTTTATCCCTTGGCATTATTTTATAATTTTTAACCATATTATTTTCTAAAAGACTTTCATATATCTCCATAATTACTGGTTTATTTAAACTTGCCTTGCAAAGCACATCGTTTTGTGAAAAAACATATTCTGGACTGCCTTCACAGATCAGCTCCCCTTCATGCAATACAATAATCTTATCTGCACATCTAAAAGAAAATTCTGAATCATGAGTGGATATCAAAAGTGTAATTCCATGTTCTACTAGATTATCAAGAATAAATATAATCTCTTCTGTTTGCTTTGCATCAAGACCTGCTGTTGGCTCATCTAATATTATAATTTTTTGACTCATAGATAGGATAGAGGCAATAGTCACCCGTTTTTTTTGCCCATAGCTTAAAAAATGAGGCGGTTTATTGCTCAAATGTTGAATATTCATTACCTTCATTGCATTTTCTACCCTCAAAATCACCTCGTCTTCACTAAGCCCCATATTGAGCGGACCAAAAGCCACCTCATCAAAAACATTCCCTGCAATAATCTGATCATTAGCATTTTGAAATACCATGCTAATTGCTCTCATCCTATCCTTTTCTTTTTGTGCTGGTTTGCCATCTATCTTTATTGTACCTTGCTTAACCTTTAACAAACCGTTTAGGCATTGAAAAAGCGTGGTCTTTCCAGCTCCATTTGCACCATGAAAGAATACCTTAGTGCCCCTTTCAATCTGAAAACTCACATCTGATAAAGCCTTATTCTTATCCATATAAACATAGCTTAAATCTTCAATTTCTAATACTATTTCTGACATATAACACCACCTTATAAAAAGTTTAGACCAACTACAATAAGCACAAATATAAAAATTAAGGTGATATCTTTTATGGTCATATGAACCTTTTTAGTTAAAAACTTAATATTTCCTTCATGACCTCTCACTTGCATGGCCTTATATATCCATTCTGCACTGATATAAGATTGCATAAATACAGAGCCCCAGAGCATAGCAAATGTCTTTATAAATCCTCTTAAGTGCTCATATCCATGACGGCACTGCTGAGATTTTACTTTAGTGACAGCTACCTCCATAATCAAAAAAATAAATCTATAGATAAGGGCAATCAAATTTACCATAACCCTTGGACATTTTATAAAATACAAAATAGAGATTATATCGCGCATAGGAGTTGTCAAGATGATAAAATACAAACATGACACAGCAGATAATGATTTGCAAACAAGATGCAAAAAAATATCAAGCCCTTCCTTTGGTATAAATATATAAAATGCACCCAATGACATACCCCAGCAACTATCTAAAAAAGGCTCTCTTGATACATTTATTATTATTCCTATGACGCTGAAAATTAAAAAACCAAGAGGCAAGAGCATAAGCTTTATATAATAAAGGATAGGTATTTTTGCCTTAAACACTGTTATAAAGAACATTACAGAAAACACCATACCGTAGGAAGCAAGACGCATTGAACATATAGCAGCAACTAATGCTGAAATGCCAAATAGTAACTTTAATTCAGCTTTAGTATCTTTTAATGCAGATAAATATGCATACTTATCTATGTAAATCATATCTTCTTTGAATGACTTAGCTTCTTTGTATCTGATTTACCTTTTAAGTAGCCGATTATAAATAAGATAACACCTGAACCAATAGAAGCTTGCAAAGCAAATAATAAGCTTTCAGTCTCTCCCCCTGGCGGTGAAATAATCGGTTCTACCCAAGGCTTGAAGTCTTCATTCATTTCTGCAATGACATCACTTGCTTCACCATCAGCGCCACCAAATTCAGAACCTTTTATAAAAATAAGAGGAATTAGTATAATTGTTATAACTATTAGGATTAAGATGATATTTTGCATAACCATTTTTTTACTCATAAACCACTAAATCCTTTCCTAATGAGCTAACTATGTTTTTGCCATAAGCAAAAATTACATTGATGAGCACAACTGTTAAAATACCTTCTATAATGGCAAGTGGAATTTGTGTAATTGCAAAAATACCTGCAAATTTTGTAAAGGATGCCATGGCTCCGCCTACTTTGCTTGGATATGCTATGGCTAATTGCATTGATGTTATAATATAAGTAGCTAAATCTCCTAAAGCTGCAGCAAAGAAAATATTTACTCTCTTAGGACATTTTATTTTATTAAGTCCTGCATAAACGAAAAATGCTATAATAGGACCTGCGATGCCCATAGAAAATGTATTTGCACCTAAAGTTGTAAGGCCTCCATGAGCTAAGAGCAGCGCCTGAAATAAAAGAACGATAACCCCTAAAATACTTGAAACAAAAGGACCAAACATGATAGCTGAAAAACCAAGTCCTGTCATATGTGAACTGCTCCCTGTAACTGATGGTATTTTTAATGCTGATAAGACAAATGTAAAAGCTCCTGCCATAGCAAGTAAAATAATACTTTGCCCATTCTTTGCAATTAAATTTGTTATCTTTTTACCTCCTATTATGAGAAAAGGTAAACTGAGTAGTCCCCATATAATGCACCAAATCGGTGGAAGAAAGCCTTCCATTATGTGCATAGCATTTGCTGTTTTTGGTATTATCGCTATAAATAATACCATACAAACAAAGATGATTTTTTTATTCAATTAATTCCCTCCTATCTCTGACTGGATTAAAATCCCATGCTCTTGCGTAAAAACAATAAGCTTGATGTGAATCATTCCCATAGTTCTTTCTTTAAGATGAAAGCCTATTTTTTTACCAATGCTATCCCAAACCTCTTTATGAAAGCTGCATTGTTTAACGATGTCGATTGCTCCATCGACTGTGATACAATCCATAATGGATTGTATAGTATGTGACGGCGCTCCTATCAAAGCAGAGTGAGCAGCTATAATCTCCATGCGGCAATCAGCTACTTTAGAATGAGTATTCATTATGCCTCCAGCTAATTTGACCATCTTCCCTGCATGTCCTATAAGAGTTATTCTCTCTACCTTTGAAAACACAGCATAATCTAGAGTATCTCCAATAAAATTAGAGCACTTAATAGCATCCTCAATATCAATGTTTAAATTCGTCTTTGCAAATTCACGACCATAATTCCCTGGAGTTATGATTAAATCCCTTTTTCCATTAGATAAATTTACATCGATTTCAGCTTTTATCGTATCTATAATAGCTCTATCGCTCATAGGCTCAACAATTCCAGTTGTGCCTAAAATAGAAATACCTCCAACTATTCCAAGCCTCTCATTCATAGTCCTTTTAGCTATAGAAGCACCATCTGAAGCAGATATGACTACTTTAAGACCGCCTGAATATCCATGTTGCTTCATAATCTCGCTAACTTCTGATCTTATCATCTCTAATGGAACAGCGTTTATAGCAGCATGCCCTATGGGGATCTTTAATCCTAGCTTTGTAACTCTACCAACTCCATCACCACCATCGATGATGATGCCGCTTTTTATTTTTGAAACTGTTGCAGTAATCTTTATACCATTTGTAACATCTGGATCATCTCCTGCATCTTTTACGACAGAACAGCTCACATAATCTCTTTTATGATTTATATCAAAAATACCTAAAGTGAGTGTAGATCCATTTTTTATTTTAAATGATATAGATTTTAAATACTGATTAGATAAAAGCATAATAGCAGAAGCCTTTGCAGTAGCTGTAGCACATGATCCTGTTGTAATGCCTACCCTTAGTTTTTTATTATCCTTAATTACAAAATCCATAGGTTTACTTCCTCTTAAAATTTTGACAAAATAAAAAAGCCTTGATCACAAGATCAAGGTTTAAAATTCCATAGCAAATTAAGACTACAGTACAAGGGTACTGCAATTGCAAAAACACTAATAAACCAAAGACCTCATATCCTGTGAGGTATCAATGGCACTACATCATTGGCAGGTCTGCCGACTTAGATATCATAATTTTTCTAAACCTTCCCAAGTTTAAAACTCAGTGGTTTGCTAGAGCACTTAGAAAAACTCCTTCAATACGGCAGCAGGACTGTCTGGGATTCTCACCCAGTTCCCTATTATCACATTAAGTACATAAAGCTCTTAATATGACCAACAACTGTGCAATATTTAATTGCATAAATGTTAACATACTTTAATATATGAGTCAATATATTTTCTTTTTGATTTATCAGTTTAATAATCAATCAGCTTGTAATTTATCCCAATAATGACATGATACAAATCTATCTGGCTTTACTTCTACAAGCTCTGGGGTCTTTTCTAAACATTCAAGCTGTGCATAATTGCATCTCTTTGCAAATCTGCAGCCTGAAGGAGGATTTACAGGACTTGGCACATCCCCTTTAATTATTATCTTGTTTATATTAGCATTTGGTTTAGGAATAGGTATAGCTGACAATAGAGCTTTTGAATATGGGTGAAGAGGATCTTTAAAAATTTCATTTCTATCACATAATTCAACTATTTTTCCTAAATACATCACACATATTCTATTGCTTATAAATTTAACTACACTTAAGTCATGAGAAATAAATAAAAAAGTCAACTTAAATTCCTTCTGGAGATCCTTTAATAAATTTAATATTTGAGCTTGAATACATACATCTAATGCAGAAACTGGTTCATCTAACACAATAAATTTAGGGTTTAAGGAAAGTGCGCGTGCAATTCCAACCCTTTGCCTCATTCCACCATCTAATTCATGAGGGTAAGAATTCATAAGCCTCTCTTCAATACCTACCACTTTCATAAGCTCTTTTATTCTTTTATCCTTCTCCATCTTATTATTATATTTTTTCATAACTTCCATGGGTTCAGAAATAAGAGATGCTATAGGCAGTCTTGGATTTAAGCAAGAGTAAGGATCTTGAAAAACTATTTGTACATTTTCTCTAAAAGATTTAAGCTCCTTTTTATTATATTTTAAAATATCCTTCCCTTCAAAAATTATCTTTCCTTCACTAGCATCTATTAACCTTATAACGGTTCTCCCTGTGGTAGATTTACCACAACCTGACTCTCCCACCATCCCCAGTGTTTCACCTTTATTTATATAAAAACTTATATCATCTACTGCATGTAATTGTCCATTTTTTACCTTAAAATATTTTTTAAGATTTTTAACTTCTATTAATTTTTCTTCCATAACATAGTCTCCTCGAATTATTCATATAAACAACAATTAACATAATGGGAATCAGTAATTTTACATACTTTTGGCTTTCTAATCTTGCATTTATCCATTGCATTCTCACATCGTGGATAAAAGGAACAACCCACAGAGGGTTCCATATTGTTTGGAGGTAATCCCTTTATTTCTTTCAATCTTTCTATATTTTCTTCAAATATATCTGGTATAGAGTTAAATAACCCCTTAGTATAAGGATGGCAAGGGTTTTCATACAAATCTTGCATATCTGAATATTCAACTACAGAACCAGCATACATTATAGCAACCTTATCGCAAATATCTGCAACTATTCCTAAATCATGAGTTATCATTATCATAGAAGCTCCAAATTCTTTTTTTAAATTCTTCATAAGCTCTAAAACTTGGGCTTGAATAGTCACATCTAAAGCAGTGGTAGGTTCATCTGCAATCAAAAGATTTGGATTGCAAGCAAGAGCAATTGCTATTACAACCCTTTGCTTCATTCCGCCTGAAAATTGATGGGGATAATCATAAATACGTTCTGGCCTTATTCCAACAGTTACAAGAAGCTTTTTTGCTTTTTCCATAGCTTCTTTTTTATCTACCTTTTCATGGAGGAGTATCATTTCAGCAATTTGATTTCCAACTCTCTGCACTGGATCTAATGAAGTCATAGGATCTTGGAAGATCATCGCTATCTCTCCTCCTCTAATTGCTCTCATCTCATTATTGCTTTTTAAAAGCAAATTCTCATTTTTATATAATATCTCCCCTTCAACTACTTTTCCAGTAGCCTTTGGCAATAAACCCATTATAGAAAGCGCTGTTGTAGTCTTCCCAGCTCCTGTCTCTCCAACAAATCCTAGCGTTTCAGAAGTATTCAATATCATATTTAAATTTTCTACTGCATGTACAATTCCATTATTGGTAGCATATTGCACTTTAAGATTCTTAATTTCTAAGAGCATCTTTTTATCATCCATAATGCTGTCCTCCTCAATTGTTTTTAAGCTTAGGATCTAAGGCATCTCTAAGTCCATCTCCTAATAGGTTTAAAGCTAATATTGTAATCATTATAGCGATCCCAGGAAAAATCGACATATATGCATAATCTCTAATATATAGCCTTCCGCCAGATAACATAGCGCCCCATTCTGGAATAGGCGGTCCAACTCCTAGTCCAATATAACTCATACCTGCAGCTGTTAAAATAGCATGAGCTACACCAAGAGTAGATTGAACAATAATTGGAGCCATACTGTTTGGCAAAGTATGTTTTAAAATAATCCTTAAATCACTAGACCCAGATGCCCTAGCTGCTTCGATATATTCCATATTTTTAATAGACATCACTGCTGCTCTAACTGTACGGGCATATCCTGGTATATTCGCAATTCCTACAGCAATCATAAGGTTTATAAGACCAGGTCCTAAGGCTGCTATGATAGCAATAGCAAGTAATAATGATGGTATTGCTAAAATCATATCCATTAGCCTCATTACAAAATTATCTATAAAGCCTCCATAAAAACCTGCTATAGCTCCTAGAAAACCTCCAATAATCAAAGAAATTCCAACTACGATAAATCCTATAAGAAGAGATATCCTAGCTCCATAAATAACACGACTAAGAATATCACGACCAAATTCATCTGTACCAAAAATATGCTGCATACTTGGAAATCTAAATGTTTCCCTCAAATTTTGCTTAGCAAAATCAGAAGGTGCAATAAGCGGTGCAAATATTGCAACTACAGCTAATATTATAAGAATTACAAGTCCAACCAATGCCATTTTATTTTTTTTAAGCCTCATCCAAACCTCAGCCCAAGGTCCTTTTTGCTTAGTTTGAGATTTTTCCATCTTACCGACTAACTCCATAATCTACACCTCCCTTTTTACAATCTCAACCGAGGATCCACAAACGTATATAACATATCCACGCCTAAATTAACAATACTAAAGACAAAAGCCATAAATAAAACACATCCTTGAACAACAGGGAAATCTCTTGTTTTAATGGAATCTATCATAAGACGTCCAAGTCCTGGAATTGAAAATATAGTCTCACAAATAATAGCTCCCCCTAGAAGATATCCAAATTGAAGTCCGGCTACTGTAATAATAGGTATTAATGCATTTCTAAATGCGTGTCCTATTATTATCTTTTTCTCATCTTGCCCTTTTGCTCTGACAGTCCTTATGTAATCTTGATTAATGACTTCAAGCATACTAGATCTTGTCATCCTTGTCATAATTGCAAGGGTTGATGCACCTAGTGCTAAGGTTGGCATTATTATAGCTTTAGGTGTATCAAGACCAGAAGGCGGCAGCCATCCAAGCCACACAGAAAACAAAAGAAGCATTAAAATCCCTATCCAAAACATAGGCATAGAAACCCCTAAAAGCGCAAGTATGGATACTACAGAGTCAAAAATAGAATATTGCTTTACTGCTGATATAATTCCAAATACTAATCCTACAGTAATACCAAAGATAGAAGCAGCTACAGCAAGCTTTACCGTATTAGGAAATACATTTAGTATTTCTTCAACTACAGGGCTCTTTGTATAGTAAGAAGTCCCTAAGTTCCCCTTTGTAATGATATTTTTAACATAATTCCCATACTGTACAATAAAAGGTTTGTCAAGACCTAATTGCTGTCTTAATTCTTGAATCTCTTCAGCGCTTGCCTGCTCTCCAATCATTAATTTAGCAGGATCTCCTGGTGTAAAATATAAAAGAGAAAATACTATAAGCGATACACCAAATAAAACTGGAATTAAATAAAGAAGTCTTTTTAAAACATATTTAAACATACTAACCTCCTAACATTTTCTTATTTATTTTAGAGAGTTATAGATATATAAGAGTGATTTTTTAAAGCATTCCATTGGCGGAGATGTTATACCAGCTCCAATCATTCCAATACCAGCATCCTTATGAGCAATAGCTGTGTTGATTACTGGTTTTATTGAGCTTTCTAAAACCTTCCTAATATCTATACCTGTAGCGATTCCCCTAAAGTTTAAAAGCGGTATAGTAACATTTGGATTTTCTGAAGTAGTGATTTCACTCATCTTTTCAGTATAATTTATAGCTTCTACAACTGTACCTCCAACTAAAGCTACTATAGCTGGTGCTGCTGCCATAGCAAAACCGCCAATACCATAAGTCTCTGTTATAGCACTATCCCCAATATCAAGACCAGAATCCTCAGGCTTAAATCCTGCAAATAGTGGTCCTATGACCTTTTGTGAAGGTCCTGTAAACCACTCCTTAGTACCAGGTATTCTTATTCCAAATTCAACACCATTTCTGCACATAGTGGTAACTATGGTGCTGTTTTCTATATCATTTGTAGAATCTAAGGCACATTTACACACTGCCATCCAAGTTGGTCCTGAAAAATAATCGCTGGATGCCACAAAATTAAATACATCAACCTTATCCTTCTCAGAAAACCTTGTTTTTAGTATATATGGTGTTAAACTTTGAATTAAAAGAGTAGTTCCTGCAATATTTCTATTGTGGCATTCATCTCCCATATGAAGAGCTTGGGATAACATAAGCCTTAAATCAATTTCACCAGCAAGCTCCATAGACTCTTTTAAAATTGGACCTAGTACATCTCTCATCCAAATAAGCCTATCTATTACGCTCTGATCATTAGCCCCCATTCGTAAAATTTTAGCAAGCTGCTCACTTAAATTTGTATATGCTACATTTCCATAGGTCTTGTTTTTTACAATATGAACATACATAGAAGCAGATGTAACACCAGCCATAGATCCTACAGTGTTATGCTCATGACATGGAGAAAATATTATTTCGTTAGATAATGCAAGTTTTTCAGCTTCCTCAAGATCTTTTGCAAGACCTTCAAATACTATAGCACCTGTTACAGCACCCTTCATAGCTCCACACATGTCCTTAAATTCTATTTGCGGACCTGCATGGAGGATAGTATTTCTTGTCATACCAGGTATGACGTTTATAGCCTTATCATATCCAATTAACACTGGATGAGATTTTACTATCCTTTCAACGACCTTTTTATTTGCTAATTCTATCTTTTCTCTTATATGAGGCTCATCTAAATAATCTAATATTTTTAAAACTTCTACATCTCCATTTGCTGGTGGAGTAAACTCAACTTGCACTATATCAACATTTTGCTTTTTTAGATCATCTTTAAACATGTCTAAGCCTATGTTTACAATCCTTAATTCACTAGTAAATAATTCATTAATCCTATGCATTTTTGCACCTCTTTTCAACAAATCCTCTAGATAAAAGACCAGTGTTTGTGCTGCTGCTTGCAATGGTAACGCCTTCATCTAAAAGTTTTTGTACTTGATTATTGAAATTTTGAGGATCATTCTCTGTACCTAATACAAAAGCTAATATCTCTAAATGCCTTCCTTGCTCTTTAGCTTTTATCTTGCTTTGTCTTATAAAAGGCAGCATAACTCCAACTGGATCAAGATGAGAACCATACCCTAAAATAAAATCTAAGATGATAACTCCAACTTCTCTATCTTCTGCTTCCTTAAGAAATCTTTCAATTCTAAGGGATGGATCTATCATAGGATGAGGTTTCCCTTGGGTAAATTCATCATCTCCAAAATCTATTAAAGTGTGATGATAGCTTTCATTTATATCTTTTAGCTTGCTTTTCTCATCCTTTGCAATATTGCTATATACATCTTCATATTTTTCATGTATAAGCTGAAACACTTCTTCACAAACAGTTCCTCCGCAAAATAATCCTCTTATATATTTTTGCTCCTCATTTAACTTAGCTTTTACCTCTTCAATTAGTGGAAGATTTAATGAATGTTTATTGATTGTATTTTCATCTACTCCTGATAATATCACAGCTTTAAGGGCAGCTTCTTTTGTGGTCTTTCCAAAGTATGCACCAGATTTTAAAGCTTCCTCTTCATTTCCACCTATAAAACAAATTACCACAGGTTTTTTTATATCTTTAACTGCTTCATATATTTTTGATGCTACAGACATTGCTGGAGGTTTTGATAGGAGAACTATGACCTTTGTATTATCATCCTCATTTAATGCATAAAGCCCATCTAGCATCATTATTCCGCCAATTTTTTCTGATAAATCCCTTCCGCCAGTTCCTATTAGTTGAGATACCCCTCCTCCAAAATCGTGAATTCTAACTGATACCTCTTGAGCACCAGTACCTGAAGCAGCTACAATGCCAATATTTCCTTGCCTTACATCGTTTGCAAAGCATAAGCCTTTTCCATTTATAATGGCTGTACCACAATCAGGTCCCATGACGAAAAGTCCCTTTTCATGTGCTGACTTTTTTAAAATAAGCTCTTCTTCTATGGACACATTATCGCTAAATATCATCACATTAATATTACTATTTAAAGCCTTCTTAGCTTCTCTAAATGCATATTGCCCAGGAACTGAAATAATTGCTAAATTTCTATCGCTAAACTTTCTCATAACTCCATCTATAGAAGAAAATCTTGCTTCCTTATTCAATTCTTGTTTTTCTTTTTTATAGAAAAGCTCTTCTACTTTTTTATATATCTCTCTACATTCTTCTTCTGAGTTTGATTCAAGCAAGATCATCACATCTCCAGGACTTGCGCTGGATGCTTCTTTGGTATATAATCCTACATTTTTAAGCGTCTCTTTATTCTTCTCTGTACCCATCAAAATAGCAACTTGTTTTACGCCTTCTATTTTATTTGCCTTTGTAGATAAGGACATGAGGGTTACAGAATCAAAATATGTATCTTTTTTTATGATAGTAACTATATCCATATTACTCCTCCATTAACTTTAAACATTTTTCTTTCTCTAATATGTAATTTTTATCTTCTTTTAAGCTAAGGGCTATATCGATTTCACAAACTGCATTTTTATAAGAATTCATAAACATAAAGGACTTTGCCTTATGCATGTGATAAAGTGGATTTGTACTGTCACTTTTTATAGCTATATCTATTGCATCTATTGCTTCTTTATATCTATTTAAAGATTGTAAGCTATTAGCCTTGTGAAATGCATAATCATATCTATTTGGGTCTTTCTTTAGAAGCTCATCCATAACTTTAACAGCTTCTTCATGATTTCCAATTTCCCTTAAATAATTAGATTTATGATATAGATAAAAAGAATCTTTTAGACTAATTGAAATTGCTTTATCATACTCTCTTAAACAGTCTTTAGTTTTCTTCATAAATCTATAGCAGTTTGCAGTATAAAAATAGAATTCAGGATTATCCTTCTCATTTTCTATTACAGCATTGTAATATTCTAAAGCTTTTTCATAATTTTTCATTAAAGATTGATAATACCCTTTATAGTACAAAATAATTCTATCCGTTAAACCTTTAAAATTATTTTCTAATACTTCAAAAGCTTCACTATACTTGCCACTTTTAGCAAGATCTTTAGATTCATTAATTATCAAATCATTTTGTGAAACCATCTTTTCTTTATTTAAAATACTAGTTACCAAAGCTTGATTTTTATTTTTAGCATGATCAAAAGATGAAATATTATCTCTATCAGGAATAGCTCCATCTGCCCTAGCTTCTATCAAAGCTCTTATTATATCACAATATAAAATTCCGCCGTTTCCAAGTATTATAGCTTCATGAAGAGCCGACCATCCTAAATCATTTACATGAAAAACATCAACACCAGAAGCTAAGCATATTTCAACAACTCTTAAATACCCCTTCTCACTGCTAGGCAAAAGCGCCGTGCCTCCAAATCTATTGGTGCTTTTAATATCTGCACCATTTGCAATAAACAATTCAACAATTTCAAAAAAACCATTAGCTGCTGCACATAAAAAAGGTGTGAGCATAGTGTTATCACGAACATTTGCATCGCTGCCTGCATCTATTAAAAACTTGCAAATATTTAAATTATTTTTAGAAGCTGCTATCATAAGCCCAGTTCTTCCTAAGTTATCTTTAAAGTTAACATCTGCACCGTTTTCTATCGAAAATTTTACTAAATCAAAATCTTCATTTAAACATCCATCTATAAATTTATTATTCAAATCGCTCATAATATCCTCCAAATATTTACTTTCTGATTATCCTAAATGAAGGTTTAAATAAGTCTTCAGTATTTTTAAACTTTTTATAGCTCCTATTTAAATAACTTTCCTTCATCTTTTTGTAATAAAGAGAAGCCTTAATTTTTGCTTCTTCTTCACAAAATCCAGGAATAACCCTATCTTTCATTACAATCCTTCCATTTATGATAGAAGTCTTTACATCAGATCCAAAAGCGCTTAAACATATGGTGTAAATAGGATCATCCACTACCCCAATTCCATATCTATCAAGATCTATGATTATGATATCTGCCTTTGCTCCTTCTTTTAATCTTCCTAAATCTTCTCTATTAAGAGCTTCTGCTCCACCTAAGGTAGCTGCTCTAAAAAAGGCTTCATATCCATTTCTTTCTTCCTTATCTGCTTTATTCTTTGCAAAAGCACTTCCTACCCTTATATTCATAAAAAAATCTGGAGGAAATGTATCTGTTCCCATAGATATCTTTATGCCCTTTTTTTCATATCTTCCAAAAGATTCTAAAGCAATGCCTCCCCTTGAATAAACCAAAGGACAATGTATTATAGATGTACCTCTCCTGCTTAAGATATCCAAATCCTCATCTGACTTATCATCTATTTTGCTGTATCCTGATGCAAATATAGCATGAGGAATTAAGGTATTATCATCTAAAAATCCAATCTTATCTAAATATTTTATAGTAGATACTCCATGTTTTTTCATGATCTCATCATATTCATATTTGCCTTGAGCTGCATGTAATCTTACAAGGCATCCAAGCTCTTTTCCATAAGCTTTGGTCTTTTTAAGAGCTTCCTCAGTTTGAAATTCTATTCTTTCAGGAACAAGCACTCCTTTTATTAAGCCATCATATTTATCATCAAATTCCTTTACAAATTTAACAGCTCTTTCAAGCCCTCTTTCCCCTTCTTCATCCATAAACATTATCTCTGATAATCCATCTTCTTTTATAACCTTCATCCCTGAAATATAACTAGGTCCTAAATAAGCTCTTAATCCTAATTTCCCTGCATTTAAAGCTGCCTGCACCATTTCCTCATATGTCTCTCCAGCTTCTTTATAATATACACATGTGATTGGCATAGCTGTGGTAATCCCATTCATGATTAAATGGCTAAAAGCATAATAGGATTTAAAAGCTTCCTCTTCCTTTGACATGGCTTCAATACTTCCAGATTTAAAATACTCTTCTGACCAAGATATACAAGAAATATCTTCTCTATCTACCCCGTAAAAAAACAATTCATGATCTATATCCCCAAGGGCATCTAAGTCTATAAAACCAGGACTGATTACTGAATTTCCAGCATCTATTGTCTCATCTACTTCTTTATCGTAATCAAAACCCACAAAGATTATGGTATCATTTTCATAGACCACTTCTCCATCTTCTAAAATCACATGATCTGTACCATCATAACCTATTACAAATCTCCCTTTTAATTTTGTAACCATTTTTCCTCCTAAAAATCTCTATTCTAGTTTTTCGTATCTATTTTCATTGCAATACATCCTAGTAGATCCCCAAAATGTATCGCAAGGTTCTAAATGTTTTGTCATTCCAGCACGTTCTATGGTCCTATAGCTCTCCTTTGTTGCTTCATCTAAAATATCAAATTCATTTACAGTTTTTACATCTCTACGCTCCATAATGAGCTTTCCATTTACAATAACATCATCCACATCTTGACCTGATGCAAATAAAATAAGCTTATGCACAGGCATAAATGATGGCGTTAAATGAGGACTTCTCATATTGATGGTTATGACATCAGCTTTTTTACCAACTTCTAAGGATCCAATTTCATCATCAAGGCCAACAGCTTTAGCTGCATCAATCGTTATCATCTCTAGAAGTTTACCTGGTGAGAGATAATATCTGTCGTGGAGATAACCTTGATGTACAACTTGAGTTTTCTTTGCTGCAAGGAGCATATCAAAAGGGGCTGCAGGTGAAGTTCCATCCGATGAAATTGCTACATTAGCCCCTAATTCCATTAGTTCAATGACAGGGCATCTATTTATAAGCTGTCCTGCACCAGGTGAGCTGCTGACATGAGTACCTGTAGAAGCTAGTATCATAGCTTCATCAAAGGATATTCCTGTGCAATGTTGAATGTGGACATCCTTGCCAAGAAGCGCATTTTCATCTGTAGCTGCAAGCCTTATCATTCCGCCAAAGGCTTCAGTATGAATTCTCACATTGTATTTTTTTGCAATTTCTCTAACCCTTTGCATCATATATCTATCATGCTTTGTAAGGTTTGTTGCAACATCAGGTGCTGTTAAACTAGATTGATTCACTGAAGTTACAAGGACAAATGGAGCTATAAATGCTTTTATTAACCCATCAAATGTATTATTTGTAATTTTTATAGCTTCCTCTGCTCCAGCCATAAGATCATCAAAGGAATATTCACATGTTATTTTCTTTCCATCCTTAATCCTTGTAAATTTTCTTTTATATGGTGGATTGGAAGGTCCTACAGCGATAATCTCTCTTATACCAACCTCTGCATAGCCTTTTGAGTGATTGACAGCAAAAATAGGGTCATCGCTTCTTTGAGCATTAGATATTACACTTAAACCACAAGTAACACCTTGTTTTAAACGCTCTAAGGCAGCAAGCTTTCCTTCTATATACCAAAATTCATCAGTTGTATTATGATGATATATTTCTGTCATAATAGGCATCCAATAAGAAACTGCATCATATGCTAAAGTTTTAAACATACTATGGCCAGCATGAGCATGAACATCAATGAATCCTGGTAATATCAACTTATATTTACAATCTATTATTTTTTTAGCATCAGGGTATTTCTCTAAAAGAACTTCCGATTTATCTACAGAGCATATTTTACCATCCTTAATGGCAACGCCGCTATTTTCAAGAATTCTCCTATCTTTATCCATGCTGATAACTGTACCGTTGATCATTAAAATATCCAAAATAATATCCTTCTTTCATTATGAAAAATGGGCTGTTTAAGAACTTCTTAACAGCCGTAAAATAAGAGAGGTGTTTAATTAATGAGGTTCATTATCAATTATTTGTAAAATTCTATTTTTTAATCTTTATATTGTTATAAATCTGATAAGCTGTTGGTTGTGCAGTAAAACCTTCAACATAGTTTTGTGCGCCAATGTAATTTATGTTATTTGATATTGTTATATATGGCGCTTCATCACGCAATAATTTTTGAATATCATAAACTATTTTTTGCCTTTCTTCTCCATCTGTTGTTGCCCTGCTGTCATCTAAAAGTTTATCTAAAGTAGGATTGCTATACATTTCGCTATTAGTTGAAGGTATACCAGAAGAATGAGCTGGACCATAAATATTGTTATCTGGTTCAGGGAATCCAACTGCTCCCCATCCATTTATGAAAAATTCCTTTTCATCACCATCTATAAAATCAAAATATGCAGCTGTTTCCATTACTTTAATCTCTATATCTATTCCAATTTCTTTAAGCTGAGTTTGAATTATCTGCGCCATGTCAATTCTAGATTGATTATCATTAACCGTTAATACAAATTTCTTTCCTGAGACATTTACTCCAGATTCAGTTAAAAGCTGTTTAGCTTTTTCTACATCATATCTGCAAGTTGGTTCACCATTATAAAAGTATTTTTGGTCAGGTGTAACTGGTCCTGGAGTGTATTTAGCAAGTCCTCTATATACAGCCTCATTTATACCTTCCTCATCTAGTGCATAATCAATAGCTTGTCTAAACTTCACATTATCAAATGGCGCTTTTGCACAATTAAATGTTAAATAAGTAAATATTGTAGATGGTGAAGAAAACAATTGCAATTTAGAATTATCTTTTACCCTGTTTACTTCATTTGGAGTAAGCCCAATAGCTAAATCTACATTTCCAGTTTCAAGTTCAATAAGCCTTGAATTTACATCTGGAATGGATCTTATGATTAAATTTTCAAATTCTGGTTTTTCACCCCAGTAATCATTAAATTTCTTATAAGTTAATCTATCTCCCTTTTTCCAATCCACAAACATATACGGACCAGTACCTATAGGATGATTCACTGCTGCAGGATCGCTATAAGCTTTTTCGCTCATGATTACTGCACCTATATATGGCATGTATCCTAAAAATGGTGAAAATGCGCCCAAAGTCTTAATTACAACTGTATAATCATCTATGGTTTCAAAGCCATTAGGATCTACTACCTTCATTATGTAAGCAACTTTAGCTCCAGCTGGCGATATAGCCCTCTTAAAACTAAATACTACATCTGATGCTTTCATTTCTTCGCCATTATGGAATTTTACACCCTTTCTCAAGTAAAACTTATATGATACATCATCAAGTTTTTCCCATTTTTCAGCAAGCCCAGGTAAAATTTCTCCAGTTTTCCAATCCACGTTTACTAGGCTTTCAAACACAGGGTATAGTGCATTGCCACTGCCTGAATCTCCTGCATCATGAGGATCAAGAGTTCGTGCATCTGCCGAGTTTGCCACCGTAAAAGTAGTTAGATCTTTTTTTGCTACAACTTGAGTATTTTCTTTCTTTGTTTCTGCTGTCTGATCACTTGATGAAGAGTTTGTATTGGGATTTCCGCCGGAGTTTCCAGCATTTGTTCCACAACTAGTTAACATTAAAGAAAAAACAACAATTGTAGAAATCAATGTTGACAATTTTTTTAAAGAATTTATCATATTATTCCCTCCAAATTAATAACTGATTTCATTATAAGAAATATTACTACAAATCGAATTTTTAACAAAGTAAACTTATGATAAAAAAACTAATAGCAATTTAGCATTTTAGGATAAAATGCATTTAATATATCTTTAGATCTTTCAAAAATCATAAAGTCACATATGAAAAAATGGATAAATTCTATAAAACTTAACTGTACCTTCAAAAAAGTACACTTAAGAATATGCCACTTTTAAAAAAATATTTTTAGACAAGATTTTATTAAAAAATCCTTTTAGACAAAAAATGAATACTAGAAAAAATAGGATGAGACTATGATAAGAGTAGCATGAGAAAAAGTTAGAGGGTCTTAGATTATTTTTAGACATAACAAATAACCCTTATATATTTTCATTTTTTGAAAGGGTTTTAAAGAGTTTTAGAAAAGATCACTAATATTAGATTTTTTTGAGTTTTTAAAATTTTTAAATAAGATAAAATCTATTTTCTAAATTCAGCAGTGGTCTT
>JAVBPQ010000014.1:0-19845 GCA_031549525.1 Clostridiaceae bacterium
GTTTTAATCGGTTTAATTTAAAATTAATTTCATAAAAGATCATTTTATTAAAATTCATCTCTTTTATGGAAACGATTGGATAAATAAATTCATTTTACACAATTTTGACAAACTGAAATTGAGTTGTGGGTCAAGCATAGCTTTTAGCTATGGGGTGAGTTGACTTTTACTTTCCTTTCGTAAAATAAGTAGACATTTTATTTTGTTTTCTTACATATATTTCAAAGTTTTCTAGATTTATAGAAGAGTTTTTAGGAATCCTTAAAGAGAATCCTTGATTAATAATGGTTTTTCCATATTTTTTAATAGCTTTATCTTTTATTTTTTCTTCTAGTATAGGGAAAGCTTCGAATAATTTTCCTTCATAACCTATTAACACTTCATCTAATAATATTTCATCTGATTCGTAAAATCCAAATAAGTGAAATTCCTTATCTTTCTCTTCTATTTGAAAGTGAACATTATCTTTATCTAGTTTTTCAAATTTTAAGATATCCGCATCTTCTCTAATAGGACTAGGCATTATAGGAGCGCTCTTCATTATTAAGGGAATGTTTCTTTCAACGATTTCTAAAAGAACAACATTTCCATCAGCCTTTTCTATGGGATAAGGAATTTCCCTGCTATATTCAACTAAAGAAAAATCATTTGATACAAATTCATATAAGAGATTAAAAAATGAGTCTCTAAAAATTAAAAGTTTCTTTCCTTGATTTATATCAGCTTTATCCTTTTTTAATCTTGTCACTATCTTTATATCTTCAGCTTGAATTGGTCTATTTGAAACATAGTTTTTTGGCATATTATATACAAACTGATCATCCTTTTCTTTGCCCTCAGGAAAGAGCATCCTATATACATCTCCAGTCCATATCTTTTTAATAGAGAATTTAGGGTTATCTGGCATATTTGTTTTAAGATGAAGTTTTGATAGAAGATGTCTGTAAATCTTTTCTGTACCATAATAATTCCAATGGGAATCTGTTTTGTGGTAAAGCTGAACTTTATTTTCTTTCTCCTCTAATAAAAACTCCTTTAAATCTATAAAGTTAATCCTAGAACCTAGTAGAGCATCTTTTACAAGTTCATAGTTATTTTTATTTTTTCCTTTTAAATAACGCTTTGGCATATATTCAGGATATATGCTATTTTTATTTGGGGCTATGGTAAAGTAAAAATCGCAACCTTTAGATTCTGCATATTCTCTCATTAAATCTAAAGTTTTGATAAGGCATTTTATGGATCTATTATTTAAAGTATTCCGTGAAAAAAAGTCATCCATAGCCTCTGAATAAAATAACCATCCTTCTTGACCTACAATTACCTTGTCAGATGAAGATTCTTTAAGAAGGCCGTAATTTATTTTAGATAATAAATTTACCATCTTAGTGCGAAAGCCAAAGCTTTTAGAAAAATAGGATTCCATTTCAGAGGAATATTTTAAGTTAAATTTTTTATCATATATGATGGAAGGCTTTTTGCTTTTATCCCTGTTTTCAGCTAAGTTATTGTTTGTATTTCCAATAAAGAAAAAAATAGTTGGAATGATACAAATCATAAAAAAAGTTGATATATATAAATATTGAGTAAATCTTTTCATTAAAGACAACCCCTATCTAAAATCTAAAATAAATAAATGGATTGTATGTGCTTTGAGAAAGAAAGAGCAAGCAAAATATATATAGCACTAGAGAACATGTAAATGCTGTCTCCATCTTTAAAGCTTTTAAAAGTTTGATTTCTTTTAGCTTATTTAAAATTGGCATGGAGCATACTATGCCAGATATTAAAGCGATTATGGTCTTATTGTCCATAAGTTCGAGCACTTTAGACATATCAAAATTAAAACTCATGAACATATTTGACATAAAAGCTATGGTCTTTTCTAAGTCATCTGCCCTAAAGAATACAAAACCTATAATGACCACTAAAAGGGTATAAATATGCTTAAAAATAGGAAGCTTCCATTTATCTGTATTGATTATTTTATAGTTTTCAAGGACGATGATAATCCCATGAAATAAACCCCAAATTATAAAGGTCCAGGATGCACCATGCCATATTCCTGTAAGCAGAAACACTATAAGGGTGTTTAAAGCTGTGCAGTGTATGCCTTTTCTACTGCCTCCTAAGGGGATATATACATAATCTCTAAACCATGTAGATAGTGAAATATGCCAGCGCCTCCAAAATTCTTTTATATTCTTTGATATAAATGGATAATTAAAGTTTTCTGAGAATTTAAAACCTGCAACCTTTGCAAGCCCTATTGCCATATCTGAGTAACCAGAAAAATCAAAGTATAGTTGAATGCAGTAAGATATAGCAGCAAACCATACAAGAGGGGTGGTAAGATAGATTGTATCCATAGAAAAAACAGAATCTACCACTTTCCCTAAAGTATTTGCAATGAGTACTTTCTTTGATAATCCTATGATAAAGCGATTGATACCGCTTGAAATATCTTCAATACAGATTGTACGAAAATCAATTTGTTTATATATGTCGTGATACTTTACAATAGGCCCAGAGATAAGCTGAGGGAAGAAGGAAATATAAAATAAGAGTTTACTAAAGCTTTTCTGTGGCATGGTTTCTTTGTGATAAACGTCCATTATATAGGATATAAGGTGAAATGTGAAAAAGGATATGCCCATGGGGAGAAGGATTTTAGGAGAGTGTATATTTATATTCAATAATTTGTTTAAATTTTCAATTATAAAACTTGTATATTTAAATATACAAAGAGCTGAGATATTTATAACTAAGCTAATTAATAAAAGCAATCTTCTTCTTTTAGTATTATTTGTCAAAAGGCAAAGTGCCAATATGTAATTTATAAAGACAAGACCTACTAAAAGAAAAATATAAATAGGCTCTCCCCAGGCATAAAAAACTAAACTAGCAAATAAAAGTATATGATTTTGAAGTTTAGTTTTGTTAAACAAGAAGATGAGGGTAAATACAACAGGCATGAAGATAAATATAAAAATTGTAGAATTAAATGCCATAGTTATCTTCCAGAATTTTTAGCACTAAATATGCTTATTCCTGTAATAGTGTCTTCCTCATCTAGCATAAAATACAATTTTGGTGTTTTAGGATTCCACTTTTCACCAACCCAATATGTTAGAACTCCATCATTTATCGTATAATCCATACCATATACCTTTCCTTTTCTTATTTTTTAAGTTCATTATTTATTATATAAGTATAGAAAAAAAATATTCTGGAAGATAATAGGTGAGTAGCTTATATATATTGAGTTTTGATGCTTTGGTAATTAATGTTATGGGTATTATATATTTTAGTTAATATGTGAATAAGAGCATATCAGCATTTACTTCGTAGATTTTTCTAAAAGATTCAAGATATACATTTTTATCAATATGCTTTGATATAGAAAGTTTTGCTCCTTTTGTGATAGGATTTCCCCCTACAGATATATACTCTTTTACAACGACATCTACTGGATTTATAAGTAAATCCTATAGGAGAATCGTTTTTTTCTATCTTTTTCTTCTTTTTTTTCATTGGAATTTTTATGGTTCACAAAATTCCTTGTTGAACCATAAAAGACATTATTTGAATAACAAAAAGTAGTGTCTTTTGAATATTATTTAAAATTACTGTTGTTAAAATTTTCAATAGTTGTAGAAATGTCTCTAAACATATTAAAATCATTAGCGTTTCCAGCATCATGGTTTGATAGAATGACAAGAATGTATGGTGATGGTGCATAAACAATAGCCATATCATTAAATGATTTGTTTGCCCATCCATATTTTCTAGCAATAGGATAACTTGCTGTGATCATAGGGTTGGATGTTGACATTAAATCTGTCTTAAATTTAGATGCATATTTGCTATTGTCGTTTTGAATGTAGTTGTATATTAAATTTGCAAATTGTCCAGCCTGGTCCGCATTAATATATGCTCCTGTGACTGTTCCAATGCTCAATGTATTAATGTCGTTATTTTGTAGGAAAGATTTAAAACCATCTCTACCATACGAGCTGATGAGAATACTGAATGCAATATTGTCACTATAACGTATTGCATATTCTAATAATTGTGATTCAGTGAAAGTACTGCCATAAGGTTTATTTTTAATAATTCCTGTACCATCATAGCACATACCACGCATGTAAGTGTACATTCTGTTTAAGTTTGCTTGCCCTTTTTCAGCTAGTGAATAGACATATAAACAGTATGGTGCTTTGATAACACTTGCAGCGAAAAATGATTGATTTGCATTGTTTGTGTATACATAACCTGATTTTAGATTTTTATAATAAACAGCCACACTACTATATTTGGTGATTGTGTTATTCAGTGTTGTGGTGTTTATTGTAGATGAGTCACTTACAGTTGTAATAATACCGTAGTTTGTTCCTAATCCGCTTCCAATGTTTAATCCACTGCAATTTATTACTTTGTATTTAACATTACCCAAGAAACTAGTATTTGATGCTAAGCATGCCACAAGTAAGTATATGATGATAAGTGCAGTTAGAGCTTTAATTGAATTTCGAATAATGTTTTTTATTACTGTTTTTTTGATTTGTTTTTGATTAAAATATAATCCATCTTTTGTTTTTTCCATAGATTGTTGTTTCCTTTCTTGTAGAGATATTTTTATAGTTAGTTATAGTTAACTATTGGCAATTTCATGGCATATATCAATGAATTACAACAATTAATTTCGTTTGCTATCGTAGGTAAATATGTTAATACCTTATTATTCTCTGAATTTGTGAAATAAAGCATGGAGAAATATGGAAGGAATACCCCCAAAAATAGAAATAGTATTCATTTAAAAGGGATTATTTTTTTACTATTAGCATATATTAAAAATAAGCTAACTTTGTTCTTTTGGGGTGATTAAATGGATGAAGAGGGATCCAAATCATTAAAAAAAATCATGAAGAAGATGAAAAAGATGAAGAAGAAGATGAAAGAAATGAAAAAAAAGGTTAAAAGGTTGAGTAAACAGGCAGAACATGAATATGAATCCTATGGCGACGGTTTCAATTCATAAAAAAGTTCCTTGATTTCAAGGAACTTTTTTAGCTTCTAAACAATACCTTTTCACTATTAAACATGTACTTTGCCCACAATATTGAAGCAATGATATATATTATACACCATCCCATGGTAATGCCTATGTGAGAATAGATTAAAATACCTGCAACAAGTTCTTTTATAATACATACTATGTTTGCAACTGGTATAAAGAAGAAAAAGGTATCTATGCTCTTTGGATCTAGCATATAAGTGGCATATGCAGGAATCATAACAATTAAGGTTATTGGTGTTAAATATGTCTGCGCTTCTTTATAAGAGCGTGCATATATGCTAAGAGACAGTTCAATTGCTCCAAATACCATGGTTGTTGCAATTGAGAATATTCCAATTAATAATATATTAAGAGGAGGAATTGATATCATGCCTTCGCTTCTTAAAAAGCCTCCCTTCATATTAAAGGATATAACAACACCTACAAGCGAGGCTAAGATTGTTATTATGGACATGATTATTATTGTAAAATACTTACCCCATAAAAGGGACATCCTACTTGCCCTTGTAGTTAAAAGAGGTTCAAGAGTCCCTCGTTCCTTTTCACCTGCAGCCATATCTGTAGCCGATGAAATAGGCGATGTTGCAGCATAGACTACTAAAAGAAGAGGGAGTAAAAGTCCGAGCATAAATTTTGAAAATCCCCCCGATTCTTTATCCTCTGATGCTACTGATGCTACCAAAGTCTCTTTAGATATTGGATTTATAATATTTGGATCGAGGCCTTTTTCTATCAATCTTTCTTCTACTATTGCCCTGCTGTAAGATTGTAAAACGCTTGATAATCTTGATTCTGCAGACATTGAACCTTGACTTGAATCATCATAATATACTTGCAAGTTAGAAGTTTTACCTTCGTCTATGTTCTTTCCAAAGTCATCAGGTATTACAATCCCTACCAGCGCTTTTCCTGAAGCTACATTTTCCTTCACATCTCCATGGATAAATTCAGCATTTAATGAAGATTGTATGTTTTTTGCAAGGTCAGAATCTGTGTTTCCTTGTATTGCCACTGTGAAATTATTTTTGACCTGGCCCTCAGTTCTATTTACAGCAAATCCAATCAAATAAAATAAAACTGGTATTAATAAAAGGGGGATTAAAATAGAAAATGCCAATGTCTTAGTATCTCTTATGATATTTAAAAGCTCTTTTTTCATGACGATAAACAATGGTTTACTTTTCATTATTATCAACCCCTAATCAAATTTATAAATATATCTTCAAGAGATGATTCGTTATATTTTTTTCTTAAATCATTTAAAGATAAATCTTCTATTAGCTTTCCTCTGTGTATTATAACTACTCTATCACAGAGCTTTTCAACTTCGCTCATTAAGTGGCTTGAAAATATAATAGCCTTTCCTTCATTTTTACATTTATGAATAAAATCTTGAACTATATTTGTTGCAGAAACATCAAGCCCTGATGTAGGTTCATCTAAGAGCATAAGCTTTGGTGAATGCACTAAGGACCTTGCGATTGAAATTTTTTGTTTCATACCTTTAGAGAATTTACCGCATCTTTTATCAATATATTCTTCCATTTCAAATTCCTTTGAAAGTAAATCCACTCTTTTATTTGCCTCCTGTTTTGACATGCCGTTTAATTCTCCAAAGTAAACAATATTTTCACGCCCTGTAAGCCTATCATAGAGGCCTGTTTCTCCCCCAAAGAGTATTCCAATTTCAATCCTTGCTTCTTCAGGATTTTTTACAATATCTTTATTATTAACAATTGCAGTACCCAAGGTAGGTTTTAGCATAGTAGCAATAAGCCTTAATGTTGTAGTTTTACCTGCTCCATTTTCTCCAAGAAGACCTACTATTTCACCATCATTAACTTTAAAACTCACATCATCAACTGCTTTTAGATCTTTAAAGCTTTTGCATAAATTTTTAACTTCTAGCAAATTTTTCACCTCACAGATTTTTTTAATCAAACTTGAGTTTTGAAAGTGCATCCTTTAGAGCAGAGTTTGTAGGTGTATCATTTTCCTTTTGAATTTTTTTAAGCATATTCTGGGTGTCCTTTTTATTTAAATTATCAGCATTTTCACTGAATCTTTTATTAAAGGAAGATGCTTTTTCTCTAAATGAACATTTTGGGCAAACATATATGCTTCCTTCATCTTTTCCCTTTAGTTCTAGTTTAGTTTTGCATTCTGGACACCTTGCATTTGTAAATTTACTTAAGCTTTCTCTATGACCGCATTCTCTATCTTGACATACATTCATCATGCCAAATTTACCTTTTACCTCTAGCATATATTTTCCACAGACAGGGCATTTAGAGCCAGATAGATTATCATGAAAAAACTTGCTCTTGCTTATTTTAACATCATCTATAAGCTTAGATGTATAGTTTCTTATGCCATTTATAAATTGATTTGGGTCTTTCTTTCCTTTGCTTATAAGCTCTAATTCCATCTCCCATTCTGCAGTTAAGAGAGGAGATTTTAAACCCTCAGGTACTAGATTTAAAAGCTGCTTTCCTTTAGATGTAGGAAGTATTTCCTTGTTATTTTTTTCAATATAAAAGGAATTAAAGAGCTTTTCTATTATATCTGCTCTTGTGGCAACGGTGCCAATGCCCCCAACTTCTCCAAGGGTTTTAGCATGGGATTTATCTAAAGTCACATATTTTTGAGGGTTTTCCATAGCAGATAAAAGAGTAGCTTCATTAAATCTATCAGGTGGCTTTGTCCTTAACTTTATTGCTTCGATAGATTTAATAGGTAATATATCATCTTTTTTTATTTCAGGTAAGGTCTCATTTTTATCATCCTCGTCATCAAAGTTCTGTGATCTATCATAGATTTGCTTCCACCCTTTAAATTTTACTGTGATTCCTTTTGTTACGAATATTTCCTTATTTATATCGCAGGTTACGTTTTTTTGAATGTATTCATAAGGAGGGAAGAGCACAGCTAAAAATCTCTTTACCACTAAATCAAATATATTCCTCTCTTCTTGTGATAGGATGGAAAGATTTGCCCTTTGCTCTGTAGGAATTATAGCATGGTGATCGCTTACTTTAGAATTATCTACAAAGCCCTTGTGAGAATTTATAGGTTTTTCTAATATTTTATCCACATGCTGTTTATAATTTGATACAGAAATAGCTTTTAATCTATCAGGTATAGTTGGTACAATGTCAGTAGAAATATATCTTGAATCTGTCCTTGGATATGTGAGTATCTTATAATTTTCATAGAGCCTTTGCATTATAGATAAGGTCTGCTTTGCAGAATATCCAAAGATTCTATTTCCATCCCTTTGAAGTTCTGTTAAGTCATATAGAGGAGGGGAGTTTTGTTTTTTGTAATTTTCAGTGACATTTACTACTTTGCATGGCTTTCCTCTAGTTAATTCTAGTATCTTATTTACTTTTTCCTCTTCAAATATATTTCCATTGTTATCTTTATCCCTCCAATAGAGGTTAAATCCATTGGATTTTGCTTGTATATTGAAATAATCCCTAGGAACGAAATTAATTCTCTCATTCTCACGGTTTATAATCATGGAAAGGGTAGGTGACTGAACCCTTCCTGCTGAAAGCTGAGTATTATATTTGCAAGTTAAAGCTCTTGTTATATTTAGCCCTACTATCCAGTCTGCCTCAGCTCTTGATTTTGCAGCTTTAAACAGATTGTCATATTGAGAAGAAGGTTTTAATGAATTAAAGCCCTCTAATATGGCTTTATCTGTTTGGGATGATATCCAGAGCCTTTTTATAGGTTTTTTAACATTTGCTTTTTCAAGTATCCATCTTGCTACAAGCTCCCCTTCTCTGCCTGCATCTGTAGCTATTACTATTTCGCTTACATCTTTTCTATATAGCTGCTCTTTTACGCATTTAAATTGACTTGAACTCTTTTTTATCACAACAAGTTTTAAATCACTTGGGAGCATGGGTAAATAATCCATGCTCCAAGTTTTATATTTATCATCGTAACTTTCAGGGTCCGCAAGGGTGACTAAATGCCCTAAAGCCCAGGTGACAACATATTTGTCGCCTTCGATAAATCCATTTGAAGATTTATAGCATTTTAACACCTTTGCAATATCCCTTCCAACAGAAGGTTTTTCAGCTAAAATTAAAGTCTTTCCCATAGCAATTCCTTTCTAAGAGTTTAGGCTTATCATAGATTGTTGACTATATGATTAAAGTCAATATTATCCTCAAAAGCATCAGCAAGCTTATCTATTTGACTTAAGAGATATTCATTATAATGCTTTGAGGTTTTTTTATCTAGGCCCTTTTTCTCTCTTATTCTGTTTAAAATATATTCTCTAAAATAAGGAAGAGCAAAACATCTGTGAAGATATGTGCCAAAAATTGTGAATGAATCGTTGTATGCTCCTTCATTTTTAGAAATACTTATCTCATTTTCTATATCTATATGAACAAAATCTTTGTTTGTTTCTTTATTATAGCTCATACCAAAGTGATTTTCACAGCCTTCAATTTCAATATCAAGTGGTATTATCCTTCCACTTGCTTTATTATACACCCTTTCTTTTTCAAAGATGGTATCAACTTTTAAAAGCCCTATAGCATCTTGTTCTTTTATATCGCTTTCCACACCTAATGGATCTATTAGCTTCTCTCCAAGGAGCTGATAACCGCCGCATATTCCTAAAATCAATCCATCTTTAGAGTATTCCCTTATAATGCTTTCTATATTAAGTTTTCTTATATAGACCATATCCTTGCATGTATTGGATGAACCTGGGATTATTAAAAGATCTGGATTTCCAAATTCCCTTTTATCCCTTATGATTCTTAAGCTAACATCAGGCTCAATAGCAAGAGGAGCAACATCTGTTAAAGATGACATATTAGGTGTAGCAAGTACTGCAACATCTATAGGAGCATTAGGATTTGATGTTACATATTTAGTGTGATCTGTAAATCTTTCATGAAGATCAAAGGATATATGAGGAAAAATTCCTAAACAATCTTTATCTATCATTTTACTTATCTTGTTCTTTGAGTTTTCAATTAGAGATTTATCACCTTTAAAGTTATTTAATATAAATCCTTTTATCTTTTTTTTCTCTTCCTTTGATAATAATTCCATGGTTCCTAAAAGCGAATTAAAACCTTGATCTAGGCTTATATCGCTCACTAATATTACAGAAGCATCTGCAATTTCTGCTGTAAACATATTGGAAATATCTTTATCTTTTAATACCATATCCGATGGACTTCCAGCACCTTCTATTATGCAGTAGTCATATACATCCTTTAATGCTTCAATTTTATCTTTAAATATATTTTTAAAGTCTAGGGAGGATGTCTCTTCTCCTTCGCAATACAATGTATAATCTCCGTCATTTTCTATTATTAAAAGAGGATTCATAGCTGTAGTTGGTACTTTATTTGAAGCTAAGGCTTGAAGCATCTGTGGTCTTGCTATATTTTTTCCTGTGTTTGTTCTATAAACATCATTGGTGATATTTAAAGTCTTAAATGGAAATACATTATATCCTTTTCTTGTGAGTATCCTGCATAAAGCAGTACAAATCAAACTTTTTCCTACTGATGAACCTGTTCCTTGTATCATAATTGTTTTCATTTTAAAAACTCCTTTTTATAAATCATCATAAAAATCTAAAAATGAATAGCTTTTACCATCTTTTTCATATCCTAAAATTGAATTTATATTAACATTTTGAGAAGCTCTAAAGATTGAAATATCCACATTAGAAAAATTTCTTTTAAGATCTGATATGAGCTTTTTTATCTCATATCTTTTATTTCCTGTTTTATCAGCTGCTATCATGCAAGCACAATTTAGAGGCCATATACCTGCATTATTTATGAATTTTTCTATATGCCCCTCTTCAATATAATAAAGTGGCCTTATGAGCTCCATATTTTTAAAATTATCTGCTTTTAATTTTGGCATCATGGTTTTAAAATTTCCTGAATATAGCACATTTAACAGGGTAGTTTCAATAACATCATTAAAATGATGTCCTAGAGCAAGTTTATTACAATGAAGGTCCTGTGCTTTTTGATACAATGATCCTCTCCTCATCCTAGCGCACATATAACATGGATAGTCTTTAGCTATTTTGCCTGCAACATCAAAGATATCTGTAGAAAATATGGTTGCATTTATATTAAGATAGTTTAAATTATCTAAAAGAAGTTTCCTCACATCTTCATGATATCCAGGATCCATTACTATATGATGAACTTCAAATTTAATCTTGCCATGCTTTTTTAGTTCAGAAAATAGTTTTGCCATGAGGAGGCTATCTTTTCCACCAGAAATTGCCACAGCAATTCTATCACCTTCTTCAATAAGTTTATAATCATTAATAGCTTTTATAAATTTAGTCCATATATGTTTCCTGTATTTTTTAATTATGCTCCTTTCAATTTCATCTAAACTTTTTTTATCACCTAAAGGAACAGTAGGGCTGCAACCTTTTGATGCGATATTTTTCATACTTAATTAACCTCGCTTAATTTAAAGTTATAGTAACAACTTCTGGTAAATTAAATGCTCTAATTGGCAATTTGCTGGTTCCAAGACCTCCGCTTATTATCATGGTGGAATTTTTTCTAATAAATTTTCCTTTTGAGAGCTTTGAAAAAAATGGTTGATTAGGTATATAAATAGCTCCTAAAAATGGAATCCTAACCTGCCCTCCGTGAGCATGACCTGATAATATAAGATCTATTTCATTATTTGCATAGATGGAAAAGTATTCAGGTCTGTGTGCTAAAAGTACCTTAAAGCAATCAGGTGAAACATTATTTAATGCGAAGTCTAAATACTTTAATGTGAGGGCTTTTTCTGTCTTACTATAAAATCCTTTTCCTGGATCATCTATACCAATCAATGAAATATATTCATCACCTTTAAATAGTTTTATGGTTTCGTTGTTAAGTATTTTAACACCAGTATCTAGAAGTTTTGGACGAAGCTCTTCATATTTATTAGACCATACCTCATGATTACCTGTTACATAATATACATCATACTTTGATGTAAGTTTTTTAACAAGATTTAAAGCTTCCTTATCATCATATATTCTTCTATTTATAATATCACCAGTTATAACTATTATAGAAGGATTTTCGCTGCAAATTATTTTAAAAAGTCTTTTGTTTTCTTTGCCAAAGGTTTTGTTGTGTAAGTCTGAAATTTGAAGAATTTTATATCCCTTAAAAGCATTAGGAATTTTTTCTGATAGAACTTTATATCTTGTAATCTTTAAAAAATTTAACTCTATATATAAATAAGCAAAAATGGATAGGATTGATGAAGCTTTTATAATGAAATTCACCATAATTTTCCCCCTCATGGTTTTTAATAATATTTTTAAAATAAGGAATAATAATATTGATAATAACAAAGGAGTGTATAAAATTGGCTAAAGCAGGAATGAGAAGACCAGATCCAAAAGAACCTCATGGAACTGAGAGTAATAAGAAAAATAAAATAAAGAAAGATGAAGAAAAACCTGTTCCAGAAATTCAAGGAAAAGAGAAGAAATGATTGAAAGGAGGCTATTTAGCCTCCTTATTTGTGGTAAGGCTCATTTTTTATAATTTTGTAGCTTCTATAAATTTGTTCAAGTAAGATAATTCTAGCCATTTGATGAGGAAAGGTCATCTTTGAAAGGCTTAATTTAAAATTTGATAGATTTATAATCTCATCTGACAAACCAAGAGATCCACCTATTATAAAAACAACATTTGAAATACCATTATTGTTTAGGGATTTAATTTCTTTGCTAAACTCATAAGAAGATAGATGAACCCCATTTATCACTAATGTAATTATATAAGAACCTTGTTTAATATGCTTAAGGATATTTTTACCTTCTTTAATTTTTATAATTTCTATTTCATTATAAGAAGCTGATTCATCTATTTTTTCATCACAAACCTCAACAATATTTACTTTAGTAAGCCTAGTAAGCCTCTTTAAATATTCTCCTTCAGCTTCTTTTAAATATTTTTCTTTTAATTTACCAACACAAATAATAGTATACATTTAATGCATAGATTCTTTAAAGATTAAGTCCGCAGCATTTTTTATATTTTTTTCCACTACCACAATTGCAAAGATCATTTCTTCCTATCTTTGATTCCTTTACAACAGTTTTTGATGCTCTCCAGTCTAAAGTTATTTGTTTTCTCTTTTCGCTATCAAAAATACTTCCCCATTGAGGCAAATTATACAAGTAATCAGCTTTTGCATCTAACATGTTAAAATATAATTTCTCATAATCAACATCTAAAATAATTTTAGAATTTTCATCTAATGATTCAAGGTCTAATTCTGCCCTTAAACTTTCATTTATACCATCTAAAAATCCAACAAAAAATACTTCATCAACATCATATTTTTTTGCAAGATCTGTTAAAATGCCTTCATCGCCTTGAGGATAATTTTTAAGAAAGGATGAATAAATCTTTGTTTCAATCTTGCTATATTCTTTCCAAAAATTATCTTCGCCCTTTGTTTTTACATAGTTTACAACAAAATCTGACCATTGTTTATATAAGTTCATAATAATACTCCTTTGAATGTGAATGTTTATTTACTAATAAATTTTGCCATAGGTATATTTTCTATGTCAAGTGGATTAGACAGATCAAAATATCCGCCAAGTGTACAATTTGGATTTGATTCTATATTTATCTTTACCTTTTTAATTTCTTCAATTTTTAGTATACTAGTAATTATGCTCTTTAGACAAGCCTCTTCTTTTTTTTCCTCCATTTGAATCTTACATTCTTTGCTTAAATCAATTATTGCAATATTATCTTTTATTGAAATAGATAAAACTTGGGTATTTTTAGGCAAGATTGGTGATAATCCACTTGATGGGGAAGGGCCTTTTATAAGCTCTTGCATGACCATCATCAATTTATATTCCAATTTATTGATTTCCCTAGCTTCTTCTTCTACCACAACTTTGTCCCCATAAGATTTATCAAAATAGATATGCAGAATAACATTGCTATTATCAGTTAAAGTATCCATCCTGTCATTATTTTGATTTTCACAAGAATAAAATGAAAGCATCATGATTACTAAAATAGAAAAAAAAATCTTTTGCATTGTAAATAATCCTCCAATTTATATTTTAATATAATTACTAGGTTTACTTCTACTTGCAACTGAGAGCTCTACATCTTTTCCTATTATAAATTTACTTTCATCAATAAAGTTTTTTACTGTCTTATAGGCAAGTTCAGGTATATTATTTATGAGACTTAAATGCCCTAAAACTATCTTCTTTTGAATACTACTTTTTTTTAAAATATTTGTTATAGCTTTTCCACAGTCATCGTTAGAAAGGTGTCCTATATCACTTAAAATTCTACGCTTTAAGGTATAAGGGTAAGGACCAAATTTTAGCATCTCTGTATCATGGTTACATTCTAACAATATTAAATCTGAATCCTTTATATTATTAAATATATCCTCTGTAAAGCATCCGATATCTGTAGCAATGGAGATTTGCTTTTTGCCATCTGATATGGAGTAGCCAACAGGTTCTGATGCATCGTGGGGAATTGGAAATTTACTCACATTTATATCCCTTATAGAAATAGAATCTTCATCTAAAATGTTTATATTATTATCAGAAATTTTTCCAAGCTGGTTTATTGAAGATTTAAATGTACCTAAAGTGAAATAAAGCGGTATATTTGCTTTTCTTGAAACTATACCTGCACCTTTTATATGATCGCAATGTTCATGAGTTATAAACATTGCATGGATATCTTTTATGCTTAGTGAAATTGAATTTAAGGATTCTTCAATTTTTTTTCCAGGCATTCCTGCATCTATTAGTATATTGGTTTTATCTGAGCATATGAGTATGCAATTGCCACTGCTTCCGCTGAATAAGGAATAAAATATCATAAACAATCACCTAATTATACTTCAACACGAGTTATATCTGCTCCTAGTTTCTTTAATTTCTCATCTAGCTTATAATATCCTCTTTCAACATGCTCAATATCTAATACTTCTGATGTGCCATTTGCACAAAGGCCTGCTATTATAAGAGAAGCTCCAGCCCTCAGATCTGTGGCAATTAAAGTTGTGGGAGCTAATGCCTTAACTCCAGTTATCATAGCTTCCCTTCCTTCTATGGAGTACTTTACACCCATTTTTTCAAGCTGAGTTAAATATAAAAATCGGTTCTCATAAACACCTTCACTTATGATGCTTGTGCCTTCAATTAGTGATAGGAGAGCACCCATTGGTTGCTGCAAATCTGTGGGAAATCCAGGATATTGAAGAGTTTGAATTTTAACAGGCTTTAGATCGCCTTTTCTTCCTTTAACGGTAATATATTCCCCGTCCTCTACAACTTCTATTCCTATTTCAATAAGCTTTGCAGTTATTGGTTCTAAATGCTTTGGAATGACATTACTGATTATAATTTCTTCACCAATTGCTGCTGCTGCTATCATATAAGTCCCAGCTTCGATTTGATCGGGTATTGCACAATACATACACCCTGTCAATTCTTTTACGCCAGTAATCCTTATTATATCTGTACCTGCTCCTTTGATGTTTGCTCCCATAGCATTTAAAAAATTTGCAACATCTACTACATGAGGTTCTTTTGCCACATTTTCAAGGATAGTAAGCCCTTCGGCAAAAACAGCAGCAAGCATTATATTTATTGTTGCTCCTACACTTATTACATCAAAAAATATGTTAGTGCCAATTAATTCTTTTGCTTCAACATAAATATATTCATTAGTTAGCTCCACAGATGCTCCTAAAGCTTTAAAACCTTTTAAATGCTGATCTATTGGCCTCTCACCTATTGGGCATCCACCAGGTAATGCTACCTTTGCTTTTTTAAACCGTCCGAGCAAAGAGCCGATCATATAATAAGAGGCCCTAAATTTTGTAGGGTTTTCGCCTAAAACTTCCCATGAAGATATATTTTGGCTATTTATATGAACAACATCATCTTGTATGATTACTTTGCCTCCAATACTTTCAATTATCATAAGCATTCTTTCAACATCAGTAATATTAGGTACACTTTCTAAGACTACATCTTTATTTTGTGCTAAAATTGAAGCTGCAAGAATAGGTAAGATAGCATTTTTTGAGGTACTAACTTCAACTTCACCCTGTAATCTTTTACCTCCATTTATGACAAATTTCTTCATTATCTATCCATCCTTAACCTTATTTTCTTCTTAACAATTTTATTAATTATATCATAAATAATTGATATAAGTGGTTTATTAAATTTGGACTTGAAAAACTATAAAATTTAAAATGACTTATATATAAAAATATTTATAATATATTATCTTATATAAAAATTACCTGATATACTAGTGTCTACATTTTAAGTGATTTTAAATCCCTAAAACACTTATCAAAATGTAATATTTATATTATAATATTTAAAAAGGATTTCAACAACTTAAATTATATAAAAATAGGTTTTTTAATGTATTTACAAGGAGAAACATACTTATGAAATATTTATTAAATTTGTCTTTCAATAAAACTTCAAAAGAATATTTGGAAAAAATTCAAAAAGAGCTTTCAAGAAAATATAGAATAAACAAATTTTTGCCTAGTCTTTATATTCATCTTCAAACTATTGAAACTAATAATCAAGATAAATTATTTCAAGAAATTGAGGAATTTTTTAATCCATATAAATATTTTAAAGCTTATTTAGATGCTATTGCTGTTTTTGAAAATCCTAATAAAATTATATCTGCTCTTATTATTGACAAAGGTTATTTATCTAGAATTGAAAGGCAAATAGGCGATAATTTATTGCAAAAAGGTTTTAATGTAAGTGAACCTGTAAATAGATGGGGACTAAATATTTTACTTTGTTCAAATGTAAATTTAGATAAAAAAGTTAATTTTAAAGAATATGAAGCTAATTTTAAAACATGTAAAAAAGATTATGTGAATAAATATTTAACCATTGAAAGTGCAGAGCTTTTAAAATATAATTCAGGAAAAAGGGATAATTTAGTTAAAAGATTTAAATTTAAAGAATATTAAATTTACAGGGCAGGAAGTGGTATATTTGATTAACGAGAATTCGCCAATTGGATTTTTTGATTCTGGATTAGGTGGAATAAGTGTCCTTAGAAAATCGAAACAAATTATGCCTGAGGAGGATTATATATATTTTGGAGATTCATTACATGCTCCTTATGGTGAAAAAAGTAGAGATGAGATAGTAGAGCTTTCACTTAATGCAATAGATATTCTATATAGAAAAGAGGTAAAAGCTATAGTAGTGGCATGTAATACTGCTACAGCATATGCGATAGAAAAGATTAGAGCATTATATGAGGATAAAATACCAATAATAGGCATAGAGCCTGCCGTTAAAATTGCAGTTGAAACTGAATCTAAAAATATAATAGTATTAGCTACAAATGCTACAGTAAAAGAAGAAAGTTTTTTAAAAAAAGTAAAGCAATATAGTAATAAATATAATATAATTTCCATTGGAGCTCCAAAATTGGTTGAATTTGTTGAAAAGGGCATGGTTGAATCTATAGAAATTGAAGAGTATTTAAAAAAAATACTAAAAGATTATTTATATATGGATGATTTAACCATAGTTTTAGGATGCACACATTTTCCTTTTACAAAGAGAAGTATAAAAAAAGTATTGACTAAAGACGTTGCTTTAGTGGATGGAAGCGAAGGAACATGCAAAAGGCTGAAAGATAAGCTTATTAAACATTCTATAAAGAGAAATTTAAATAATATAGGGAATATTTCTTTTTTAAATTCACTAAATAGTGATAAAATAATCAATATTTGTGAAAACTTATTAAAACTAGACATTTAGGAGGTATTATGAGAAAATTAGCAATTATAAAAATGAAGAGTGGAAAAGTAATGAAAGCAGAGCTGTATGAAGATATTGCTCCAATATCTTCAGCAAATTTTATAAAACTTTCTAATGAAAAATTTTATGATGGATTGAAGTTTCATAGAGTTATACCAGGATTTATGATTCAGGCTGGGTGCCCTCAAGGAATAGGTACAGGAGGGCCAGGGTATACAATTAAAGGAGAGTTTTCTTCAAATGGTGTGAATAATTCACTAAAACATCTAAAGGGAGTTTTGTCTATGGCAAGATCTAACCATCCAGATTCAGCAGGAAGTCAATTTTTCATAATGGTAGGGGATTCACCTCATTTAGATGGAAATTATGCTGCATTTGGAAAGCTTATAGAAGGTCAAGAAGTAGCAGATGAAATATCTTTAGTAAATAGAGATAGAAATGATAAACCATTAGAAGATCAAATAATACAAGAAATCACTATAGAAGAAATTTAAAGAGGTATGGCATGGAGAGAGAAAAATCAATTATAGCTTATGGTTTTTCTAAGGAAGAGAAATATTTAATAGAGATGCTTAAAACAAGGCATAAAGCTAAAAAGTGTATTTATTTAACAGATAGTTTAATGGATAGTACATTAAATGGGATATTAAATGATGCTTTTATTGAATCTGATGGATTAAAGCTGCCTAAAGAGAAGATCTTATTATTTGATCAGTTTTCTGATCAAGAATTTCTTGTAATAGCAGATATAATTAAAAATACAATAAAGGGATCTCCCATAGTAGAAACTGTAAAATCTATTTATATTAATTGGAGTTTTAGAGATTTAATGAGGCATCTTATACAAGAGCGAGAAGAATTTAAACTAAGAAAAATGATGAGAAATTTATAAATCAATCTTAGGGATAAAGCGCTAAAAAACTGTAAACCCATGTCTTAAGACATGGGTTATTTGCAGTTTTAAATTAATTTTATAAAAAATAAATCTTAAGTTTAATCCAAAGCCATCCAGAATATTTTTTCTATTTTCCTTGCAAGTTTAATTATAAAATCTAATCTTATACTGCTTGAAATATAACTTTCTGTGTTATTTGCAGATTCCACAATTGCTATAAATGAAGCATTGCCGATTTTAGGAAGATTTTTACCCACACCTTTTCCAGGATAAATTGGATGTGGTCTAAAATGTATTTCTCCAATAGATTTTTTATCACCTAAACATGCATCAATAGCTATGATCGTATTATTAGGATGAGAATTTTGAATTTGTTCCAGTTTTGACTTTATATTGAGGGCATGTATTGGGCTTTCAATTGTTCCAAAGACATCATATGGATAGCTTTTATCTTGTAAGAACGTTCCAACAAATGGACCAAGTGAATCACCAATGCATTTATCAGTTCCTATACATATGATCATTGGTTTTTTATGCAAGTATTTCTTTAATTGTTTAGCAATCTCAAATTCTCTTTCTTTGTTTGAATTGTGTACAGAATCTAGTTTGCAAACTCTGCATATCAATGGCATCCCCCCCTTAAACATTTTATGCAGAAAAAATTATACTAATGTATAAGTTAAGAAGTTTAAGGTAAAAATTTACAGATAATACTTATAAACGTATAACATTTAAATGTTTTTTGAAATTAAAAGTGAAAAAACTTAGAGTTTATATTGAAATTACTAAGGTGTATTAAAATAATAAAAAAATTTAAAAAAATTGCTTGACATATATAATAAGTGTATGTTACTATAATCTAGCGCTCGATGGAGCGAAGATCCTTGAAAATTGAACAGAGTAAGGAAAAAAAGAACAAAACCAGGAAAAGTAAGAGCAAAAGGATTAAAACAAGAGAGTTTGATCCTGGCTCAGGACGAACGCTGGCGGCGTGCCTAACACATGCAAGTCGAACGAGGT
>JAVBPQ010000042.1:0-3838 GCA_031549525.1 Clostridiaceae bacterium
CTTATAAAATTAGTAACCTTATCTTTTATATCTTTATACCCCATCCAAACAATCCACACATAGGCAATAGTTTTAGGGATCATAAGCATACCTACCATAGGATATATATCTGCAAATAAAACCACAGGTATATAAAAAGCAAATGATAAAATAATAGCAAGAGGCATAAAGTGAAAAGCTTTATCGCCATATTTTTTAATGGCATTTATAAACAATACTATTATCATAATTCCCAGGATGACGAATGGGATATTCCTATAAATCCCCCAAGCTAGAGGAGGATCAGAAGATGTCCACTCATTTTGAGGCATAAGGCATAAAACAATTCTAATTATTGAAAGAGCATATAAGGTCATTGTCATTGTGCTGTTGTTTTCTTTATATCTTATCTTATATACATGATATAGCATAAGATAAAATATAGTCATAGTAATGGAAGTTATAAGTTTTCCAATACCTAATAAGGCTGTGTATCCACTCATATTATTTGATAGTAGAGCAATAACTCTAGGAACGAGGTGGAAAGCATCTCCGCAGCCTAAAACTACGGCCATCCACCCAAATAAAGTACCTTCTTTAAAATTTTTGCTGAATTTTATACTCCTTATTCCAAGGGTTATTACAAGGATAAGATATATGATATCAAAGGAGCTTTCAAATATAGCTCTCACATTTTCACCTTCTTAATTATTCACTTCTTAGCGCTTCAACAGCATCCTTTTTAGATGCCATTCTTGCAGGAATATGTCCACCTAACATTGTCAAAACAGTGCTTACTATAACCAGTATTATTGCATAGGATATTTTAAGCTGAGCTACATCTTTAAGATCTGCAGCCTTTAAGATCACTTGATTGATTGGAATAGTGCATAGCATAGCAATAGTTACCCCAAGCACTCCAGAAAATATACCTAATATGCAAGTTTCTGCATCAAATACACGGGTTATATCTTTCTTTCTTGCACCAAGAGATTTCAAAATACCGATTTCCTTTGTTCTTTCAAGCACAGAAGTATAAGTTATGATGCAGATCATAATTAAACTTACGATCAAAGAGACAGCAGCAAATGCTATGAGTACAAGGGTTATACCATTCATTATACCACCTGTCATATTTGAAATGGTCTTTGCAAGGTCAGTATAAACTATAACATCTTCCTTTGGTTTTCCAGCATTGTAATTATCTAAATAAGCAGCAACAGCATCTTTATCTTCAAAGCTATATGGATATACCATAACCATAAATGGTGTAGCATTTCCGCCTAAAACAGATAAAAATGAATCCTTTTCATCAGAAGAAAATTCTTTTTTAGTCATGATATTGTAATCCACTTGTTTTTGATCTTTTACAATATCTGATTCTACGGCTTTATCTATTATAAACTGAGATAACTCATCGCTATAAGCAATTCCAGCAGATAATATTCCTAAATTGCTTTCAGGACTTTGACGGACAATACCTGCAATCCTTAAAGTGATTGAATCTTCTGAATTATACATCTTCTCATAATCAGTATCAGGCAGATAAGTTCCAAATTCGGTTTTCATATAATAATCATTGTTTAAAATGGCTTTAAATTCAACACCTACAATATCCTTAAATTTAATATTTTGAGTATCTAAGGTGTCAAAGCCAAGATTTTTTAATGTCTGAAAGTTGATTCTGTTCTTAGTATCTACAACTAAGACTAAATCTCTTTCATTTTGAGGATAATTCCCATAGATAAGTTCGTAATTTTTCTCTAAATAGTTACCCTCTGTTTTATTTAATTGAATTGGATAAGATGAAAGTCCTGCATTTTGCATACTGGACATATTGCTCATCCTAGATTCTGTCGCCATGCTTGCCATACCTGATGAGATAGAAACAGGAATTACCTTATCATCTAGTTTACGAACTAAATTCATATTTACAAGTCTGGTATATCCAATGCTTGAACATATATTTGGATCGATTTTATTTAAATAATCCATAAAATCATTAGTAAATATATTTTTATGAACAAATGAATTTTCATTTGGGTCGTATAGGAATATTTCATCTGATGATACATATTCTTTTTTGTTGCCTATGGGTATTTGTCCACTTACTTCATTTAAATTTTCTTCCGTCATTTGAGTAGACGTCTGAGACATTATAATTGGAAATTCAGCCATAGCATCCCCTTGAAATTTATCTATTTGAACTTGAAAGCCTGTAGATAAACTTAAGATGATTGCAATACCTATTATACCTATGCTAGAGGCAAATGCCGTTAAAAATGTCCTTCCCTTTTTCGTCATTATATTGTTAAAAGATAGGTTTAAAGCTGTAAAAAAGCTCATGCTGGTTTTTTTAAGATTAAATCCATCAGTTTTACTTTCTTCAACATAAGGGTTTGTATCTGATATTATATTTCCATCTTTAAATTGAACTATCCTATCTGCATATTCATTTGCAATCTCTGGATTGTGAGTTACCATTATAACAAGTCTATCTTTTGCTATTTCCTTTATAAGCTCCATGATCTGAATGCTGGTTGCAGTATCTAAAGCCCCAGTTGGTTCATCACAGAGCAATATCTCAGGGTCATTTACAAGAGCTCTTGCAATAGCAACCCTTTGCATCTGACCTCCTGATAGCTGATTAGGTTTTTTATGAAGGTGATCTTTTAACCCAACTTTCTCAAGTACATTAAGGGCTTTTTTTCGCTTTTCAGCTGGAGATACACCACTTAATGTGAGGCTCAATTCTACATTAGCAACTATGCTTAAATGAGTTATTAGGTTATAGCTTTGAAATATAAAACCTATAGAATTGTTTCTATAAGCATCCCAATCTTTTTCCTTAAAATCCTTTGTTTCTTTACCTTTTATGGTCATCTCGCCGCTATCATATCTATCTAAACCGCCAATTATATTAAGACAAGTAGTCTTTCCTGAACCACTTGCTCCTAAAATAGCTACAAATTCCTTTTCACGAAAAGAAATATCTATGCCATCAAGAGCTATAGTTTCAATATCTCCTATTTTATAGGTTTTTCTTATATTCTTTAATTTTAGCATTAAATACCTTCCTTATTAATTATTTTCATTTAACATTTTTAAAAGCTCGTTAAATTCATGCATTCCATTTATTATTGTATCCAATTTTTCTTTTGGGATTTTCTCTAAAGTTTTATTTAACTCTTCAGATTCAGCATATAATTTTTCTATTATCTTACTACCTTTTTCTGTAATAGATAACTTTACAATACGCTCATCTTCAGTACTTCTTATGCGTTTAATAAGACCTGTTTTTTCCATATTTTTGCACATATTAGAAACATTGCCTTGATTTAAACCAAATTCTCTGCATAGACTGCTTATATTTGTAATTGTTCCTTTTGATATTCCAAAGAGGATGTATACTTGAATCATGCTTAGCCCTTCTTTTTGAATCATAGGTTCTATGACCCTTTGCATACTGGACTTAAGCATGTACATTATAGACATCATATCAGACTTAAATTCTAAGTAATCCACCTTTCATCTCCCCAAATGCATTTAAATTAAAATATATTTAACATTAAATATAATATATTTTTAAATGCATTCTGTCAATTGATGAAAACTTTATCATAAAAAAATTAAGAAAAAGTTTTTAAATTCCAAAAACTCACATAACCTTCACATTGTGAACATTTAAGCATCAAAGTAAAATAATAAACTAAACTTAAGGAATTTAAAAGGAGATGGATTTGTGGAATCAAATAATACTTTTCGGCATGAATTAAAGCATTATATAAATTTTTCAGATTATAAAGAAATTGAATCAAAATTATCTATCTTAAGCAAAAAAGATAAATTTGCAGATTCA
>JAVBPQ010000132.1:0-9309 GCA_031549525.1 Clostridiaceae bacterium
TTTTTAAAATTATTTAATATATATTGCGCAAAAACATCCTTTCCAAGACAACCAGTAACCGCAACTTTTAAGCCAAGCTTTGCAGCCCCTAAGGCGGTAATAGATACAGCACCTCCTTCATGAAGCGATATACTATCAACTCTTATCTCCTCTCCAGGTTCAGGTATCTTTTCATATGGACTTACAATCAAATCAATATTTGGAGTACCAAAAACTAAAATATCATACTTTTTCATAATATGTTCCTTTATTTAACTGTTAATTTTTTTGCAGCTATCTCGCTCTATAAGCTTATGAGGAAGTATTATTTCCCTTGCTGCTGAATTTTCTTTATTGATGGCATCCATAAGCATCTTTACTGAAACGCTTCCAATCATATCAAGGGGCTGATGTATAGTAGTAAGGGCAGGTCTTATGCTGGTAGCAAGCCTGCTATCATCAAAGCCCATGACAGAAATATCGCTTGGAACAGAAAACCCATGGTCAATAATGCAGTTTATAGCTCCTACAGCCATATCATCGCTTGCTGCAAAAATAGCAGTAGGCAAAGCTTGTTCATGCTTAAATATGCTTTCCATATGTAAATATCCATTCTCCATAGTGAGTTCACCAAGCTTAATATATTCTTTTTTAAGTTCAATATTAAAATCAGAAAACGCTTTTACAACTGCATTATATCTATAAACCCCTGCATTTATTGTGTCAAAATTCCCTCCAAAATATGCTATGTCTTTATGTCCTAAGGATGCCAAATAAGAAATAGCATCATAGGCTGCTTTAAAATCATCTATATTGACAGCAGGATAATCGAGCCCCATAATTCTTAAACTGCAAAGAACTATAGGAACCCCCATATGTGCCATCAAGTTTTTTATCTCATCTGTTATCTTCTCGTGAAGGAGCAAAACACCATCTACTTGAAGCATTTTTAACATATTTAAGTATTTTTTTTCTTTTTCAAAATCCTCATTAATGTTGCATACTAAGAGATTATAATCTTTTTCACTTGCGCTTTTTTCTATGCTGCTTAAAATGGTTGCAAAAAAGCTTGCAGAAATATCTGGAATGATAACTCCTATTAAATGCGTTTTTTTTGCAACAAGACTCTTAGCAATTAAATTAGGGGAATAATTTAAAGCTTTTGCAGCTTTTTCTACTTTATCCCTTACGTCTTTGCTCACATATTTTTCATTATTTAAAACTCTTGATACTGTGGCTATAGAAACACCAGCAGCTTTTGCAACATCTTTTATTTTAGTTGACATCTTACACATCTTTCTGAAAATGTTTTCATATATTTTTTATTATAATACCATATTTTAAATTGCTTTTCAATAAAATTTTAATATAATCATTAAAAACATACTTAAATTCATAGGTTTATATCCTTATTTAGTTTAAATTTTGTGAAAACGCTTTTAGAACAAGACTTTATTTTATCTATATATTAAAAAAAGCCTTCTCAATCATAATTTGAGAAGACCTATTTACATATCTTTATTTATTGTATCTTATTACATTATAAGTGGTATTTGTGCTTATGGTATCAATGTTTCTCTTTTGGAGACCATTTGGACTCATATCTATTACAGTATAAACATTTCCTTCGACTCCTACAAATATAGCAGCATGGCTCATACCTTTTTTGTAATAATCAAGGTAAGTTATAACATCTCCTGGTTTTAATTCACTCTTTTTTAATGTAAGGCTTGTAAAATTTTTGCCAGGATTTTTAATCATATCATCACTTGTTGCAGGGGCATTGGTTTTATCCGCTAAATATAAACCTGTGCTTCTATAGCAGAACCATACAAAGCCGCCACAATCTGTATATCTTTTGCCATCGCTATATGGAACATCAAAATATATTTTGGCATCTCCAGGAGTTGGTGATGCTGGATTTTTAGATTTAACTCCAAATAGATCATAATAATCATATGCTCTTAGGACAGCTTTTTGAGGAATGCTTGATGCTTGAGCTTGGGCACTTTTAACCCTTATTATACATGTCGTAGAAACTCCATTTGATGCTGTTACTGTGACTCTTGCAGCTCCTACAGCTTTTCCATGTAAAACTCCATCCTTTTTAATAGCTACAACATTAGTATTATCACTAGACCATGTTATAGCTTTGTTAGTTGTATTTGATGGATAAAAACTAACTGGTAAAGTTATATTATATCCTAATGTTAAATCATAGGAAACAATTGTAGATATGCTTTTTGGTAAAACTTGTGCAGTAGATGTTGTAGTTAGTGGAGCTGTTGAAGTAGATGGCACCGATGTAGCATAAACGTTGATAAAAGATGTTCCCATGAGTGAAATTGCAAGAGTTACAGGCAATAAAGTTTTAAATAATTTGCGATTTAATGTTTTGACCAAATTAACATCTCCCTTTATATTTTACTCTAGTATTATAGATAATATTTTTCTATTTGTATAGATATTTATCGCAAAAAAATTATTTTTTAATCTTAAATAATTTATTTTTCTTAGCATATTTTAGTTAGATTATTTTAAACATAAAAAAGTATAAATGTATATCTATTAGAAATAAAATTTAGTTATCTTAGTTTATGATGCTTCAACCATTGATATATGGGACATTGTCATTGCTTTAAATTAATAATGCTTTGTAGTATAATTTTAAAGTAGTTAAACTAAATTTTAAAAAGGAGAGATCACTGTGCAGTATAGAAAACTTGGAAAACTTGATTGGGAAGTCTCTGCCCTTGGCTTTGGTTGTATGAGATTGCCCACTTTAAGCAAAAACCCTATAGGTGCTGATATATTAGAAAAAGAAGCTATAGATATGATTCGTTATGCCATAGATAATGGAGTTAACTATGTTGATACAGCTTATCTATATCACATGGGGCAAAGTGAGATTGTGCTTGGAAAAGCGCTAAGTGAAGGATATAGAGATAAGGTAAAGATAGCTACAAAATCACCTATGATGAGAATAAAGACTAAGACCGAATATGATGCTATTCTTGATGATCAATTAAAGAAGCTAAATGTTGAGATGATAGATTTTTATCTATTCCACGGTTTAAACAAAAAAACATGGGAAATAGTTAAAGAGCAAGGCTTAATTGAGAGGGCAGAGGCTGCTAAAAAAGCAGGAAAGATAGGACACATATGCTTTTCGTTCCACGATAAATATGAAGTCTTTGAAGAGATAATAAATGGCTATGATTCTTGGACTCTATGTCAAATTCAGTATAATTTTATGGATACTGATATCCAAGCAGGTACTAAAGGTCTAAAGCTTGCTGCTTCAAAAGATATTGGGATTGTTGTCATGGAGCCTTTGCGAGGTGGAAAATTAGCAAATCCAATTTCAGAAGTTAAGGATTTACTAAAAAATAGAGAATACAAACATACCCTTGCAGATTTATCCCTTAAATGGCTTTGGAATCAGAAAGAAGTTTCAGTTTTACTAAGTGGAATGTCTAATATGAATCAAGTTGTTGAAAATATCAAATCTGCAGATGAAGCTAAGATTAACTCTCTATCATCTGATGAAGAAAGATTAATAGAAGAAATTAAAGATATCTACACAAGCAGAGGTAAAAACATACCTTGTACTGGATGTGGTTATTGTATGCCATGCCCTCAAGATATAAATATTCCTCAAGTTTTAAATTTCTACAATGAAGGAGTCATGTATGATTTTTTTGATGACTCAAGAAGAACTTACAATCTATTTGGAAAACCTGCAAGCAAATGCGTAAAATGCAAAGAGTGTGAAGAAAAATGTCCTCAATCCATTCCTATTAGCGACTGGATGGATAAAATAGACGATACATTATCTAGTTGACTTTTCTATTAATATAAGTAAAAATCCCTGTGAAGCTTTTAAAACTTCACAAAGGGATTTTACTTTGTAATCAATTTTTCTATTTCTTTATGTTATAAAATGCTTTCATTCCTCTAAACTCTGCCATAACTCCTAATTCTTCTTCTATTCTCAAAAGCTGATTATACTTTGCAACCCTCTCAGATCTTGCAGGAGCACCTGTTTTAATCTGTCCTGCATTAGTTGCTACAACTAAATCTGCAATAGTAGTGTCTTCAGTTTCTCCTGATCTATGTGAAACTACTGAGGTATATCCTGCCCTTGCTGCCTTCTCTATAGCATCTAAAGTTTCAGTTAAAGTTCCAATTTGATTTAACTTTATGAGAATAGAATTTGCAACCTTTTTCTCAATTCCCATCTTTAATCTCTTTGTATTTGTAACAAATAGATCATCTCCAACTAATTGAATCTTATTTCCAAGCTTTTCAGTTATAAGCCTCCAGCCTTCCCAATCCTCTTCAGCCATTCCATCCTCAATAGATATTATTGGATATTTTTCAACTAAATCTGCATAGAAATCCACCATTTCAGCAGGAGATAGAACCCTTCCCTCTCCAGCTAAATTATATTTTCCATCTTCAAAAAATTCAGATGATGCAGGGTCTAGAGCTATAAAGATATCTACACCTGGTTTATAACCTGCATCTTCAATAGCTTTAACTATAACCTGTATTGCTTCTTCATTGGATTTAAGATTAGGTGCAAAGCCGCCTTCATCTCCAACACCAGTCTCATATTTTTTAGCCTTTAATTCTGATTTTAAAGCATGATACACCTCAGCACACATCCTTAAAGCATCTGAAAAGCTTTCAGCGCCTACTGGCATTATCATAAACTCTTGAAGGTCTACATTGTTATCCGCATGTTTTCCACCATTTATTATATTCATCATAGGAACAGGCAAAACTTTGGCATTAACTCCACCAATATATTGGTATAAGCTAAGTCCTGAAGCCTCAGCTGCAGCTTTTGCAACTGCAAGGGATACTCCCAATGTAGCATTTGCCCCAAGCTTTGATTTATTCTCTGTTCCATCGATTTCTATAAGCTTTTTATCGATGGCAACCTGGTTAAAGACATTATCTCCAATTAGTTCAGCTGCAATAATATCATTCACATTGTTCACTGCTTTTAAAACGCTTTTTCCATTATAATACTTCTTGTCACCATCTCTTAGTTCAACTGCTTCAAAAGCACCAGTTGAAGCTCCTGAAGGAACTGCAGCCCTTCCAACTGTTCCATCTTCTAAATGCACTTCAACCTCGACTGTTGGAAAACACCTTGAATCAAGGATTTGCCTCGCTTTAACATCTACGATTTCTAAATATTGTTTCATAATTCTTTATCTCCTTTAATTATATGTATTTGTATAGGGATTTAATGATGATAACCATTAAAACCCTACAGTATCCACTTAGTGGTCTATTTAAAAAGTGGCTTTCCAGTCATTTCATCTGGTATAGGAAGGCCAATTTCATCTAAAATAGTTGGAGCAATATCGCAAAGTTTGCCCCCTTCTCTTAAACTATCTGCTTTAGGCAAATTAGTTATATATATAAATGGTACTAAATTTGTAGTATGAGCAGTCATAGGACCTCCTGTGGAATAATCTATCATCTCTTCTGCATTTCCATGATCTGCTGTTAAAAATATTGTTCCACCTTTTTTTAAAATTAAATCTGAAATCTTTCCTATGCATATATCTACTGATTCTATAGCTTTTTTTGCAGCTTCAAATATTCCAGTATGACCTACCATATCTGGATTTGCAAAGTTTAATATTATAACATCATATTCATCGCTCTCTATCCTCTTTAAAGCCTCATCTGTCACCTCAAAGCAGCTCATCTCAGGCTTTAAATCGTAAGTTGCAACTTTAGGAGAAGGTATTAAAATCCTATCCTCATTTTCATTTGGAGCTTCCACTCCTCCATTGAAAAAGAAAGTAACATGAGCGTATTTTTCTGTCTCTGCTATTCTAAGCTGTTTTTTATGACATTTTGCCAAGTATTCACCTAAAGTATTACCATAAGATTCAGGTTTATATGCAATATATACATTTTCTAATGTTTTATCATACTGAGTCATGCAAACATAAGTTAAATCAAGAGGCTCTCTTGGAAATCCATCAAATATCTTATCATTTATAGCTCTTGTTATTTCCCTCGCCCTATCTGGCCTGAAATTAAAGAATATAATTGAGTCTCCATCTTTTATGGTAGAAACAGGTTTACCTTGCTCTGTCACTACAATAGGAAGCACAAACTCGTCAGTTTTATCGATGGCATAGCTCTCTTCCACAGCTTTTTTTGCACTCACATTGTATTCACCTTTCCCAAGTACCATGGCATTGTAAGCAAGATTAACCCTTTCCCACCTCTTATCCCTGTCCATAGCATAATATCTTCCCATAACAGTTGCAATTTTACCTATTTCTATTTCTTCCATGTAATTTTCTATCTCTTCTATAAAGGATTTCCCTGATTTTGGTGGGACATCCCTTCCATCTAAAAATGCATGGATATATACTTTCTTAAGGCCTCTATCATGAGCCATTTTAATGAGAGCTTTTAGGTGCTCTATATGCGAATGAACTCCTCCATCAGAAAGGAGACCTAAAAGGTGAAGGGAAGAATCTTTCTTTACCGCTTCATCTATAGCAAAATTTAAAGCTTCATTTTTAAAGAAAGTTCCCTCTTCTATATCTTTAGTGATTCTTGTTAACTCCTGATATATTATCCTTCCTGAACCTATATTCAGATGACCAACTTCAGAGTTTCCCATCTGACCCTTTGGGAGTCCAACATCAAGACCTGATGCAGAAATAAAAGTATGGGGGTATTCATTCCATAATCTATCAAAATTTGGTTTATATGCGCTTAAAACAGCATTTCCTTCTCTTTTATCTGTATTTCCAAAACCATCTAAAATCATGAGCATTGTAAGTTTTTTATCCATAGTATCACCCCTCTTGTTCAAAAATAACAGATAATTTTACTTATTGTAATTGACTATTTTAGCAAAATCAGAAGCATTTAAGCTTGCTCCTCCAACTAAAGCTCCATCGATATCAGATTGTGCCATCTGACCTTTAATAGTACTAGGTTTTACAGAACCTCCATATTGTATTGTAACTTCTTTAGCTACATCCTCACCATATAAACTTGCTATGACACTTCTAATATATGCTATAGTCTCATTTGCCTGTTCATCAGTCGCAGTTTTACCTGTTCCTATTGCCCATATGGGTTCATAAGCTATCACTATATCTTTTACAAAGTTCTTTTCAATATCCTTTAAATCTTTTTCTATTTGATTTTTTACTACTTTTTCTGTTACATTGCCTTCTCTCTCTTCTAAAGATTCCCCAACACAAAGTATAGGAATAAGCCCATGACTAAAAGCAGCTTTTACCTTTTTGTTCAAATCCTCATCAGTTTCTTTAAAATATTGCCTTCTTTCGCTGTGACCTATTATCACATACTTAACTCCCATGGTCTTTAGCATAACAGGTGAAACTTCTCCCGTAAATGCACCTTTTTCTTCAAAATACATATTTTGAGCGCCAACTTTTATATTTGTATCCTTTAATGCTTCCACTACTTGATATAGAGATGTAAATGGAGGGCAAACCACTACTTCACAGGTAGCATCTTTAACCGCATCTTTTAAATCCTCTATAAGCTTTAAAGATTCATCTACTGTATTATTCATCTTCCAATTGCCTGCGATTATCTTTTTTCTCATAAAACCTCACCTTTTTTTAAAATTTATAATCTTATTAATAGTTTGCATAATAATATAAAAAATAAAATATTATTATGGAAACTACTAAAATCCATAATATACAAGAACTACTAACATTATAATTTAACACAAATAACTTTTAAACCCTTTGAAACCACAAAACATGATTTAAACATTTACATTATAAAATATTTTATAAGCTTAAAAAGAGCATATAGATACTTTCCTTTAAATATCTATATGCCTTTAGCTAAAACATCTTTCTTCTATGCATTGCAATGGTTATCACTATACAGCTTATAGCTGCAACTCCAATTACATATATAAATCCAAAAGGGCTATTTTGAAAAGGAACATCTACATTCATTCCCCAAAAGCTAGATACTATAGTTGGGATAGCCATGACTATTGTTATAGATGTTAAAAGTTTCATGACAATATTTAAGTTGTTTGAAATTATAGATGCAAAGGCATCCATAGTTCCACTTAAAATATCACTGTATATCTTTGCCATTTCAATGGCTTGTTTATTCTCTATTATGGTATCTTCTAAAAGTTCTGTATCATCAGGATATTTTTTTATAAAATCAAATCTTAATAGCTTTTCTAGTACTATAGCATTTGACTTTAAGGATGTAGAAAAATATACAAGGCTCTTTTCTAAGTCTAAAAGCTCTATAAGTTCCTTATTTTTCATCGATTTATGGAGCTCTATCTCTATATTACTGGATTTTTTATCTATTTGTTTTAAATATTGCAAGTAGAGTATGGCGCTTCTATATAATATCTGCAATATAAATCTCGATTTTTTGTATGTGAAAAAGGTTTTAACATTGCCTGACATAAAATATTCAAGAACATTGCTTTCCTTTAAACATACTGTAATGATACATTTTTCTGTAAATATTATACCAAGTGGAAGAGTATCGTACATATTCGAGCATCTGTCCACTTCGGCAAATGGTATATTGACGAGTATCAGGGTGTTACCTGTTTCATCGTCAAAATCTATTCTTGACCTCTCTTCTTCATCAAGAGCAGCTTTTATAAAATCAGGATCTAAGTTTATCTCTGTTGAAATCCTCTGTATTTCGCTTTCATTTGGGTTTATCATATTAACCCATACTCCATCGCTTATTTCATCAATTTCTAAAAGATTAGAAATCGTCGATTGATATATTGAAATCATCACTTCACATCCTTTACTGCTATAATAACTAAATTGTAAAATTATAAAAGAATAAGATATAAGGCTATAAAATTCTAAACCATACCCTATATTTATATCTTATTAAAAAACAATTAAAAGTTCTACTAAAGGGCTCTTCTTCCATAAAACCACATCCCTTCTTTAAGTACATTTTATCCTATAATTATGTAAAATATAAGACCAAACCATAATAAAGATTCAATAAATATTTAAAAAATATAATTTACTTTTAAATTTGTAATTTTTCAACTTTCACAATAATAAAATATATTAATAATAAAATTGAAGAGGTTAAAGCATGAAAGATACTACTAATTCTAACAATATTAATAATAAATATGGGACTATCAGTAAAAGTGAAGATGGAACTACTATAATCGATGTTAGTTTAACTGATGAATTGGTACAAGAAGCTCTAAAACGCGCTGGAGTAAATGTGGATTTAGGTGAAGAGAAGCTCCTTGAGAATGAAGAAGTAAGACAAGATTTA
>JAVBPQ010000103.1:0-8554 GCA_031549525.1 Clostridiaceae bacterium
TTTCCATGGGATCTGCAAACATGCAAGTAGTTCCCCAAGGGACAATTTCTTTAGCAAGAGCTTCTTTAGTTAAAAGGGTTGTTTCAATATGTACATGGGCATCCATAAAGCCAGGAACTGCATATTCACCATGGCAGTCTACACGCTGTTTACATAAAATATCTTTATTAACATCAACGCCGACTATCTTTCCATTGTATATAGCTATTGAGGAAGGTCGTATCTCGTTTGTGTATACATCTACCAGGATAAGGTTATCTAAAACCAAATCTGCTTCTATGATAGAAGATGCAGCTTCGAGCTCTCTTTTTAGTTCTATAGCATCATAAGCCATTAATTTTCTCCTTAAATTAAATTTTCTTTCTTAAAATCGTGTGTTCTAAAACATCATCAACATAGTATTCTTCTGACCAAAGGATCCTATTGCCATTTATATCGTATCCTACTTCATCCATATTAAGAAGGGGAGTTCCTTCTTTGATTTTAAATATATCTGCTAATCTTTTATCTGCAACTATTGGTTTTACAACAGTCAAATCCATATAGACATCTTTATTGCAAAAGTTTTTTAAAAAATAAAAGATTGGTTTTTCTAAGTCTTCTTTTACATAATTATAGTTATTTATTATTTTAAAAGAGATATAATCTTTGCAATAAATAATACCCTTGCCATTAGCTGTAACAAGTTTTGAAACTATAAGCACTGGAGTTTGTTTTTCCACACCAAGCTTTAGCCCAGTTTTTTCATCACAAAATGAAGTATTAATTTCCACAAATGCTATGCCTGGCTCTGCTCCAGCTTGTTTTATCATATCTAAAAATTCAACCTCTAAATCCATGCGAGTTACAACAGAAATCACATGCTTATTGATGATCGTGCCAATTCCTTGCCTTCTACTTATAAAACCTTCTCTTTCTAAAAGAGATAGGGCATCTCGTATCATCACCCTGCTTACTCCCATTTTCTCAGCTAAAGCTGCTTCTGGGGGCAGCTTATTCTCATCTTTATAAATACCCTCTTTGATGTCATATAGTAATTGAGCTTCGATGGTTTTTATATTATTACTCTTTTCCATTTTTCTTCCTCAAATATAGTCATTTTCCAACTACTTTCTCTAATGCATTTAAAATATTTTCATAGCCGGTACACCTGCAAAGATGACCTGATATGAGCTTTCTAAGCTCTGAGCGAGTATATTTTTTACCTGTGTTTACAATTTCAACTGCAGTTAGAATGATGCCAGGAGTACAAAATCCACATTGTATAGCAGCTTCATCGATAAATGCTTTCTGAACTTCATGAAGCCCCCCATCATAAGTCCTGATGCCTTCAACAGTTATAATTTCATGACCTTCAGCCCATGCAGTTAGGTAAATGCATGAATTAATAGCCTTACCATCTAAGAGAACTGTACAGGCACCGCATTCTCCAATCTCGCACCCTTTTTTAACACTTGTAAGGCCTAATCTCTTTCTTAGGGTATCTGTGAGGGTTTCACGATCATCTATTGCAATCTCAATGTCCTTATTATTTACTTTCATATGAATTAATTTAATCATTTGCAAGCCCTCCAGCCCTTTTTAGTGCACTCTCTACAGTTCTATAGCTTAATTCCTTGATTAGTTGCATTCTAAATTCTTTAGATGCTCTAAAGCTTGTTCGAGGGTTCACTTCTTGTAAAACGCTATTGCTTATGATATTTAAAGTTTCAGAAGAAATTGGCATGTTGATAGCTAAAGCTTCAGTCTTAGGGCACCTTATTGGTGTAGGTGCAGCTACACTAAAGGAAATACGCAATTTTTTTATTATTTTAATGCCTTCTTTTACGCCTAATTTTACTCCTATCGCACATCCAATTGTGGCTATCTCCATAGCATTCCTAAGTCCATATTTTGTATAATGAAATCCAAAGTCCTCATAATCTGACTTTTTAATTTTAATTGCAGTCAATATTTGTGAATGCTTCCTAACAGTTTTTCCTGGACCTGTATAAAATTCATTTATGGGGATGCTGACTATTCCATCGCAAGAGGCAAAATCTAAAACAGCATTGCACACCATGAGCATAGGGACGCTATCGGCACTTACTGCACCGTTGCATATATTTCCTCCAATAGTTGCTACATTTCGAATTTGAGGGCTTCCAACCTCATCTGCAGCTTCTCCTAAAGCTTTTATATGTTTATTTATAATAGGATCCTTTGCAATATGAGAAAAACAAGTTCCAGATTTTATTATTATAGTTCCATCGCAAAGCTTTTCTATTCCTATAAGCTCCTTAAGTTCATGTATGCTTACAAGGGTACAATCTTCAACATCTGTTTCTCGAAGCTTTATAAGGACATCTGTACCACCAGATATTAAAATAGCGTCTTTGTTTGAATTTAAAAGCTTAATTGCATCATCAACACTAGAAGCTTTGTAAAAACATCCTATATCATACATAGCTAAACCTCCTCTAAATTTACTTTCTCTATTAGTCCAGATTTAACAAAATGCTCAAAGAGCCTTTGAGGGGTTAGCGGCAGTTCATTTACCATAACTCCTGTAGCATGATAAAGGGCATTTCTAATAGCAGGGGCTGGAGGAATAATTGGAGGCTCTCCCAAACCCTTATTGCCAAATGGGCCAGATGGTTCATTGGTCATTACAAATTCTGTCTTGATTTCAGGAATATCCATAGAGGTAGGGATTTTGTAGTCTAAAAAGTTATTGTTTAATGGCTTCCCAGTTTTAGGATGAAAGAGCATTTCTTCACTCATAGCATAACCTACAGCCATAGCAACACCACCATGTATTTGAGCTTCACCAAGCTTTGGATTGATGATTTGTCCACTATCATGTACACTTACTATGGAATTTATTTTTATCTTGCTAAGTGCAATATCTACATCTATATCAACAAAACATGCCCCAGTTGAAAACGCGTTGTCATTGCAAGTTATAGTGACTTCAGAGGTTAGATGCTGACTATGCTCTTTGTTATAAAGAGAATGGCTAGAAATTTCACCGATTGAATATAATATATTTTTTGTGCTATTTATAATTACATTTTCATCATAAAGATCCAAATCGCTTTCAGGAATAGACGACATCTTAGAAGCATGCTTTATTATTTTTGATTTTAAAATCTCTGAAGCTTTTTTTACTGCCCTTCCAGTTACATAGGATTGCCTAGATGCATAGGACCCTGGATCATAAGGCGTTATATCTGTGTCCTGGGTAGAAATTACATTTATCTTTTCTTCAGAAATCTTTAATACTTCTGCAGCCATTTGAGCAAAACAAGTATCAGAGCCTTGACCTATTTCAGTGGCGCCAACTTGAATTTGAAGGCTGCCATCTTGATTTAAAATTATTCTGCAAGATGCAGTTTCTAATATATAAGGATATACGCAGGACTTGTAACAGAAAATAGCCATGCCTACTCCTTTTCTGCAATTACCTGTGAATTTTTTATACTCTTCACGCTTTTTATCCCAATCTATTAGTTTTTTTCCTGTTTCAATGCATTCATCTAAACCTAAGCTTTTACACTTTACTACCTTATCAAAGGGATCAACATCATGAAGCTTAATCATTAAATTCTTTCTAAGTTCAATAGGCTCAATATTTAATCTAGAAGCTATTGTATCCATTTGAGATTCCATTGCGAAAGTAATTTGAGGTATTCCATACCCTCGCATTGCGCCAGAGCTAGGTAAATTTGTGTGTATAGAATAAGACTCGCCTAGTAAAGAATCACAAGGATATAAATTTGCTGCATTAGTTACAGCATGTCCTGGTACAGCATGACCATGAGATGCATAGGAACCTTTATTTGATTCTATTTTAATGATTCTCTTTAAAGATAATTTTTCTTTTGAGGATACTTTTGTAATCATTCGTATATTCATAGCATGTCTTACTCGACTATTTATAAAAGTTTCTTCTCTATTTAATATTAAGTAAACGCAGCATCCTCCTAAGAGGCTTGTAAGATATGCTAAAAGAGGTTCATATAGGACTTCCTGCTTATTCCCAAATCCGCCGCCAACATAGGGTTTTATAATTCGTATATCACCAATTGGATAATCAATGGCTTTTGAAATAATATGCCTAATAACATGAGGGGATTGAGTGGAGGTTACGATTACAATGCGCTTTCCTTCTTTATAAGCAAAGCTAGATATGTTTTCTATGTGAGCATGGTGAACCATAGGCAATTTATAAGTATCATCTAATATAAATGAATCCTCTGAATTTTCATATGAAAATAACATCTTATCTTTTATAGTGCTAACTTCATCTTCATTCATAGTTTCAAGCTCACCATTTTTAACAAAATAGCTTAAGGAAGCAAGATTATTATTTTTTAAATATTCATCATGAATAATGTCCTTGGTGTTAAAGGCTTCTTCACAAGTTAAAAGGGGAGGGTATTCTTCATATTTTACTTTTATCCTCCTAAGGGCTTTTTTACAAGTAATTTCATCCTCAGCAACAACAGCAGCAATATCATCTCCATAGTAACGAATCCTGCTTGTAAGCATTAAATGATCTTCTATCTCCTGATGTTCAGGGTCAAGCGACAATGGATGTGCAACCGTAGAAAATGGAATCTTAGGAACATCAAAACAGGTGATAATTTTTATAACCCCTGATAAATTAGATGCATCGCTTGTATCAATGCTTTTAACTATTCCATTTGCAATTGTGCTATGTAAAATTTTTACAACAAAAGCATTGGAAGGAATTAGATCTTCTACATATTTTGCACTTCCAAGTGCTTTTTCCATAGAATCTAAGCGTTTAATATTTTTACCAATTCCCATATGTACAATCATTCCTTTCATAGTAGCACATGAATTAGTATTTTATAGAAAATATAAGTATTACCAATTGAAAAATAGGTATTACTTATAAATATATCATAACTTTAAAATATGTCAAGGGATTAGAAATCAATAAGGGATGCACTAAAGAAAGGTTTATCTTTAGAAGATATAGAAGAATTAATAGATTTAATTATTAAAAAGGAATTGTTTTTACAATTCCTTAAATTGTGATTATTTTTATATAATTTGATAGTTGCCTTAGCTTATACAACTTATATATGAAAAAAAACGGTCCTGATACAATTGAAAGTATAATGGATATAACAAAAAAACCAATCTCATCCACCTTATGATTACCATAGCCTGCAAGTACTGAGCCAGTTATAGGTTCTAAATCATATAGATTTGTTTCAGCTTCGTGCCGATATGTATTAATACCCAAATTTATATAAGAAGCAAATGGCACTAGAAAGCACACAGTAGCTAGTAAGATATGCATAGATAATGAGAGGTTGGTTATTGTGTTGAACGCTCTTTCATTAAGCGCTACATAGCCGAAGAAGATTGGGATAAATATGTCACCTTTATACCCATTCACATTAGATACAAAAGCAGTAGATTTGGCATAGTAAATTGCAACGAAGACAATTATAATAAGAATCACACCAATTATAGTTGAAATTTTTATGCGTTTTTTGAGTTTTGTAATTTCTTTTGGAACGCATTCTTTGCAAAAGCCGATATTTATGTTCTCAGGGGATAATGGTTTGTAACAAATTTTACATTTGTCGGACTTTTTAAAAATTTTTTCAAACATGGATAAATCTCCTCTTATACTTTGCTTATGATGGTCACTTTTTTTACTTTGAGCAGTGCTCGCAGTCATCGCTTGTACAGTTTGAGCAAATATCGTTTATTTCGTCCCAGGGGTATTTTTTGTCTCGACCTAAAAGGCTGTTCTCAAGGTTTTTAAAATCTTCTTTAGTATAGTTTCTTTGTTCGAAGCTTGCTTGTTTGCTTTTAGTGGATTTAACAGGCTTTTTTAGTTTTTCTTCTCTTACAAGTCTTATCATATATCCTACGGATTTATTTACGTTTTGTTTCAGTTTTAGGTACTCGTAGGCTATTAGGGTTTTATTATAATCTCTGCCAGATTCTATGTAAATTTTATTTACATCGTCTTCAGCAAATTCTTTCAGTTTTTTCTTTAAGCTTTCTATCTCTTCATTTAAAGGGCGTAGTGTCTTCTTTCCATCCTTTTTTTCAATGAGAAAGTTTAGAGCTATTACTTTTCTCCCTTCTTTTAATTCTTCATAGGTTACATTTATATCTGTTTTAGCATTAATTTCCTTCTTTGCGTATTCTATAACACGTTTTTTAAAATCAGCATATAAATTATATTCGCTTTCAATCATGAACATGAATTTTAGTTCTTTTATCGCAACTTTAAAATTAGTTTTAAACTCATTGCTTTTAAATATTTCATACAATCGAATAGAATATTTACTGTTTAATAATAACACGTTCCCAAGCTTATAACTTACAAAATTAGATTTTAGGTTTAATAAAAATGGCTTGAGATATGGGTGGAAAATGAGCTTTATGCTTGCATTTTTTTTATTATGCTTGGCACCTGCAAGCCAAGGGAACATGATTCGTTCATTCTTTCCGTCTATATCAATGACTTTTTTCATTAAATCTTTTGCAATATCTGGAATTAAAGCATATTTGTCACAATCTTTTACATTTAACAATTCCAAAAATTGACTAATATATATCGTATATTCTTTGAACTCAATGTCATTTGGTTGTACCATACTTGCAAGCACTAATATAAGTCTTTGCTCTTCTAAACTTAAATTGTATCTTGCCACAATTAATTCATTGGATTTGGTTATTAAAAAATCCTTATCCATATACATTAGCCCCACATCCTTTTTTATAGATGATATCTAATTGTATAACAATAACTATGACAAATAAATATATATAGTCATAGTTAGTTAGGAATATGTCATAATAGATTTTGATTAATTAGGAATATGTCATAGTTGATTAGGAATATGTCATAGTTTACTAGGGATACGTCATATTTGATTAGGAGTATGTCATAATTTATTAGGGATACGTCATAATAACAAAATTTACTTGTTGTAACGCAATGGATAGAAGCATGTCTAAACATATTAAACATACTAAACATATTAAATATGTTAAACAACATGTTTAAACAGAAAAAGGTTGTTTTAATACTTATCTGAGGTCTGTGTAGCACCAGAAATATTTTTCTCGAATAATCCTGAATTTATGTTAAAATATACTAAAAATATTTTAGTTTCTAATATCCATTAAAATTAGAAGTGTTGATATTTGCACATTTCTGTTATTACCCTATTATCTTCAAAATTAAGGAGGTGAAAAATTTTTGAAAAAATATTATTTAATGAATGAGTACAATAAGGTTTTAGAATTTGGGCATGATTTTTCTTTAATTGGTGATATATATGAAATTTATAAGATCTTTGATGAATTTCAATTGCCTATAGATTTAAGAGAAAAAGAAAACTTAAAATATGCTCTTTTAAATTGGGTTAACAATAGGACTATACCCGTTAATAGGCATCATATGAAAGCAATACTTGGAGCTATTAATCTAGAAAATAGATTTGATATTCTTTATTATTCACACGGCTTAAGCCTTAATGACACTTTTTGGGTGCAAGAAATAACAGAAAATTTAAATTTTGATAACATTAATTTATATGATAATCCGTTTGATGAAGCTTTAGGATGGATTTCTTTTACTGGACTTCCTAGCAATATTTCAAGACACCTTTCAACACCAGAGCTTACAACTGAAGGGATGCTTCCAAAATTTTGGCAAAGGATAAATACATCAAATATCATACTTTGTAAGGGAGGGACTGAAGGCTTTTCTAATGCAGGTCTTGAACCTTATGCAGAAGTAATAGCTAGCATTATTGCAAAACATTTAGAGATAAATTCTATACCTTATCACCTTGAAAGAAGAAATAAAAAGCCTGTATCTATATCAAAATTGTTTACCACAAGAGAATTTGGACTACTTACAGCTAATAAATATTTTAAATTTTCATATCCAAATTTTAATTTTATTTCCTTAGAAATGGCTTTAGAAAAAATGAGAAAAGATTTTAAATCTATTAAACCTTTTTATGATATGTGTTTTTTTGATTATATAATTGAAAATAGCGATAGGCATTTAAATAATTGGGGGTTTAAAATTAGCAATAAGAATCAAGAGATACAAGGTTTTTCTGTGCTATGGGACAATGGAATGTCTCTTGATTTTGAAAAACCAGAAGATTTGAGAAAAAGAATAGATTTTGCAAGCTTTAATGTAAAATATGATTTTGTTAAAAGCTGTGAATTTAAAGAGGATTATTCAAAAAAATGTTCAAGGTTAATGAGATTAATAAATGATGGATCATTATACAAAGAATGTTTTGAAGCTGTAAAAGGATTTGAAATTTATGAAAAACGCATACACAAAACTATAGAATTTTTAAATTTAAGATGTGAGGAATTTGTAGGAGTGTAGGGATCGATTGAAGAAAATCAAAGTGTTCTACTTTGTTTATATACACAGCCACTGATATTTGAGATGGTGGCTGTTTTTATTGCCATATGTTTCTATTATGAGCATCTTTGATGGTCGCTTTATTTGATTTGACAATGGAGTTTTTTATATCCTTTT
>JAVBPQ010000139.1:0-7038 GCA_031549525.1 Clostridiaceae bacterium
GAAGATACTCTATCATCCTCAAGCTATTATAGACTTTTAGCTAAAGATCCTTCAGGAGAGGACATTTTCAATATTGAACTTACCACTGATGATTCAGGAAATATAACAAAGAAAGCAGTTAATTTTGATGATGACTTTGAATTTAATACTACAGCAAAAAAGCTATCTGCTTATGCAGATGGTATAAAGATTGGAATGACTTATGAAGAAGTTAAGGAATTAATGGGAGGAGATGGGCTGCTATTTTTTGCAGAAACAAGACCTCAGCGTCAGTATGATCTAATAGAGCCTAATCCTCTAATAAAATATGTAAGTTCAATAAGGGAGCCGTCTATAAAATGCTCTAATTTAACAGGAGAGGAAAATGATTATGCAAGCCATATTGAGATTTACGATTGGAAGAGGAGCAATTTTCAAGTAGATGTAAAGTTTGTAGATGGAAAGGTGCAATCCTTTGCAAATAATCATTCATTTGATAAGGATTTTTATGATAATGAATATTTGAGCAATAATGGAACAGGCACTTTGGCAGCAAGTTTGCAGATCGATGATGAAATAAAGCAAAAAGCTATCTCCTTGACCTCAAATTGTACTACTGATAGAGAAAAAGCATATGTTCTTTATGATTTTGTAAGCAATTATATTGCTTATGATTATGATATTTTTAGAGGTAATGATTCTAAACTTAAATATCCTGAAGGGTCTTTACCTGGAGCAAATTTTGCTTATTATAGGGGGTCTGGGGTATGCTTTGATTATGCTTGCCTTTATGCTGCAATGATGATGGAAGCTGGAGTTTATGTAAGGCTTATAGATAATGAAGATAAATCAGATGGAAGCCATATGTGGAATCAATATTATGATATGGATAGCAAAACTTGGATTCCTGTAGATTGCACTTGGAAGTTATATGAATTTTATGAGGATTCTAAGGATATGCATCATAAGCCAAGGGTTATAATGGAATACTCAAATCTATAAAAAATAGAGGATTTTAGTGAAGATACTAAGATCCTTTTTTAGTTATAAATTGTCATTGTTTTTACTGCGTTTTGATAAAGGGTAGAAGATAGAGAATTTTAATTCTTATATTTGGAAATGTAGGGCCTAGTTCTACTGAATTTAAGACTGATGATATTTCAGACTTTGATGATTTAAGATAATAATTTGGCACAGGACTTTTAATTATTTAGCATATTTATGGAAAAATAGCCAATAATATTTACGGGTGATAATTATGAAAATAGGATTTCCAAGAGCTCTTCTTTACTTTAAATACAAGTATTTATGGGAAACATTTTTTATAGAATTAGGCTTTGATATAGTTTTAAGCGAAGAGACGAACAAAAAAATTCTCTCAGATGGTGTTAACTTTTCCATAGATGAATGCTGTCTTCCTGCAAAAATATACATGGGTCATGTTTATTCATTAATAGGTAAATGCGATTATATACTTGTCCCAAGGGTTGAAAGCTTAGGGATTAAGGAGATCGCATGTGTAAAATTTAATGCTATGTATGATATTGTAAAAAATACATTTAAAGATATAAAGCTTTTAGACTATAACTTAGATGTTTTAAATGGTGAAAGTGAACTAAAAGGATTCATTAAAATGGGTAGAGTGCTAGGGAAAGGTTATTTTCAGATCTTAATGGCTTATAATAAGGCAAAAAAGATTCAAAGCCTTCAGGAAAAAACAATAGCTAAGTCACAAGCTAAAAAGCTCAATGAAAATGGACTTAAGATTTTAATAGTTTCTCATCCATATAATGTTTATGACAAGATGATAGGATACCCAGTAGTTAACTATGTTAAAAAATTAGAAGGCGTGCCAATATTTGCTGATGCTTGCAATAAAAATCACAGTTTGAAAAATTTTAAAGAAATTTCTTCTTGCATTTACTGGACATATAATAAGGAGCTTTTAGAAGCTATTGGAACTTATATGGATAAAGTTCAAGGAATAATCTTAATAACTGCATTTCCTTGCGGAACTGATTCATTGGTAAATGAACTTATTATTAGAAAAATTAAGAGTGTTCCTATAATAAATATAGTAATAGATGAGCTTCAAAGCGAGACAGGGCTTCTTACTAGAGTTGAAAGTTTCATGGATATTATAAAAGAAAGAGAGGAAGCTATAAATGCCTAAGACCATAAGCTTTCCTCATTTAGGAAATTATCATGTACCTATAGAGTTTCTTTTAAAATCTCTATTTAATGATTATAAAATACAGCCAGCGCCGCCAATTACAAAAAGAACTCTTGAAATTGGCAGCAAATATAGCCCAGATTTTGTATGTGTTCCATTTAAATATAACTTAGGAAATTATATTGAATCTTTAGAAAATGGAGCAAATATCTTAATACAGGCAGGAGGGGGATGTAGATATGGATATTATGGAGAGATTCAAGAGAGGATTTTAAGAGATTTAGGATATGATTTTGAATTTATCTGCCTCTTAAGCCAGGATATAAATCCTCTTTCTGTCTATAAGATGTGCAAAAATATGGGATGCAAGCTTTCTATATATAGATTTGCATATATGTTTAAACTTGTCATAAAAATGATAGAAATAATGGATAACATAGAGAAATTCATAAGGGAAAACATTGGGTTTGAAATAGAAAAGGGGAGTTTTGAGAAGGCTCATAAAAATTTTTTAAATGAATTAAAAAATATCACAGGCTTTCAGTCTTTAAATGATTTATATTTAAGGTATGATAAGAATTTTAGAGATATAAAAATTTATAAGCCCAAAGATTGCTTAAAAGTAGGTCTTGTGGGAGAATTGTACACTCTCATGGAGCCTTTTAGCAATTTTTTTATTGAAAAGGAGCTTGCTAAATACAATATAGCGATAACAAGATTTACTACAGTCACTTTTTTGATGTTTGAAAAATCAAAGCTTCATAAAAAAATATTAGAGGATGCAGGAGGTTACTTAAAGTATTCTATTGGTGCAGATGGTGCAAGCAGCATAGCAAATACCAGGATGTTAGCTGAAGCTTGCTATGATGGAATCATACATGTTAAGCCATTTGGTTGTACCCCAGAAGTAAATGCCATGCCTATTTTGCAGAATATTGGAAAAGATTATAAGATACCTATATTATATTTTAGCTTTGACTCTCAAACTGCAGAGACAGGAATAAAAACCAGATTGGAAGCTTTTAATGATATGCTTATTATGCGGAGTGAAGGCAAATATATTAAAGATGGTATTTTATAAATCATTGATAAAGGACGGAAAGATTCATGAATATTGGATATTTAGGTGTAGATATTGGCTCTATTTCTACAAAAGGGGTTATCATAGATGAAGAAGGAAAGATCATTGCAAAAAAATATCTCTTCACTGAAGGCAATCCTATTCAAGCTGTAAAGAATGTTGTAAGATCTCTTAAGGAGCAGGTTTATAAAAAAAATATTATTGTAAAATCTGTGGGAACTACAGGTTCAGCGAGAAAACTTATAGGATCTATGTTAGAGGCAAATGTGATAAAAAATGAGATCACAGCTCATGCTATAGGCACTTTATCTATATTTCCTGATGTTAGGACTATATTTGAAATTGGCGGTCAAGATTCCAAGATAATTTTAATAGAAAATAAAATCGTGGTGGATTACGCTATGAATACCCTATGTGCAGCAGGAACAGGTTCTTTTTTAGGTTCTCAAGCAAAGAGGTTAGGGCTTTTAGTAGAGGATTTTGGAGATCTAGCTTTAAGATCAAATAACCCCACTAAGATAGCTGCAAGGTGTACTGTCTTTGCAGAATCAGATTTAGTACATAAGATTCAAATAGGGCATAAGAGAGAGGATATAGTTGCAGGTCTTTGCATGGCAGTGGTAAATAACTATTTAAATAATGTAGGAAAAGGAAAAAATATAAAACCTCCTATTGTATTTCAAGGCGGAGTTAGCAAAAATATTGGTGTTATAAGAGCTTTTGAAATAGAGACAAAAGAAAAAATATATGTGGATAAAAACGGTCATTTAATGGGAGCTTTGGGAGTTGCAATACTTTCAAAGAAAGCTAAGGATAGAAAAGATTTTGATTTTGATATTCAAGATATAAACTTTAATACGAGAGGATCAGAATGTGAAAAATGCGCCAATCATTGTGAAATTGTAAGCTTTTATAAGGGCGAAAAGCTCATAGATGCATGGGGAAATAGATGTGAAAAGGGTGCTAAAGTAATATAAAAAGACACATGAAAGGAAGATAGATGGATAGAGTTCACTGGATTTAAAGTAAACGAATAGATTTTTCTATAATTTTTAATATTAAAAAGCATCCCTAACACTTTTAAAGTTATAAATGAGATGCTTTTTTATATTGTTAATTTTAGTTAGGTTATTCTAAGAATTCTACTTTTTCTCCTTCTAAGCTTTTTATTCTGGCTAAGGATTCAACTTTAATATTTCTATCTTCTAACATTTTTCTTCCTTCTTGGAATGATTTTTCAATTACAATCCCAACTCCTACAAGGGTTGCTTCTGACATTTCTACTATATTAACAAGTCCTATGGATGCAAGACCATTTGCTAAAAAATCATCAATTATTAGAATGCTTTCATTCTTATTAAAAAATTTTCTACCAACTCTCATTATGTACTCTCTCTTTTTAGTATAAGAATAAACTGACACTTCATAATTGTCATTATCCATATTTATGCTATCATATTTTTTTGCGATTATCATTGGAACGTTAAAGTGTTGAGCAGTAATTGCAGCAATTGCAATTCCTGAGGCTTCCGCTGTGAGTATTTTTGTTACTTTTTCGTTGCTAAAGCGCTTCTTGAATTCTTTTCCTATTTCATCTAAAAGGGCTATATCCACCTGGGCATTTAAAAAAGTATCCACTTTTAAAATACTATTACCTATACAGTATCCATCAGAAATGATTTTATTTTTTAATAAGTCCATCTTTTCCCCCTATTAAAATTATTTTATTAATTTTATAATTTACTGTTTAATTTTATACTATTTTCTTGAGATTTTCAATTTTTTATGGTAATTACATTTATATTATCACCATTGTTTCTAAAATATATATGAAATGTTTTGTTAAAATATTTTTAATAAATTAAAATTAGGAGGTATTTCTGTGAAAATCATTGGTCTAATTGGTGGCATGAGCTGGGAGAGCTCTGCAATATATTATCAGGTTATTAATAAAGTTATTAGGGAATCTTTAGGAGGGCTGCATTCTGCTAAATGTATCTTGTACAGCGTAGATTTTAAGGAAATTGAAGAATATCAATCTTCATCTAATTGGGCAAAGAGTGCAGATGTTTTATCATATGCTGCACAAAAATTAGAGAATGCTGGTGCTGACTTTATAATAATATGTACAAATACAATGCATAAGGTTTATAATAAAGTTCAAAATAGTATCAACATCCCAATTCTTCATATTGCAGATCTTACGGCTTATGAGCTTATAAAAAAGGGCATAAAAAAAGTGGGCTTAATAGGCACAAAATATACCATGGAGCAGGATTTTTATAAGTCAAAACTAGTTGAAAAAGGCATAGAAGTTGTAATTCCAAACTATGAAGATAGGACGTATATAAATGAAACTATATATAATGAACTTTGTTTAGGAATTGTATCAGAAGAATCAAAAAAGGTATTTTTAGATATCATCAATAAGCTTAAGAATAGTGGTGCCAAAGCTATAATACTTGGATGCACTGAAATTGGACTTCTTATTAAACAGGAGGATATAAACATACCAATTTTCGATACAACTATAATTCATGCTGAAAAGGCAGCACTATATTCAATAGATAGAGAGCTTATCGTTGAAGATATGTAGAAAAATTATATGTAAATATTAAATACTTATGATATAATTATTTTTGTTTATTATACATTTTGAAAGGACGGAATGATTAATGAATCCAGTTCTGATTTTAGACTTTGGTGGTCAATATAACCAGCTTATAGCAAGAAGAATACGAAATTTAGGATATTATTGTGAACTTGTTCCATACACTGTATCATTAGATGAAATCCTTGAAAAAAATCCTAAAGGAATCATCTTTACAGGGGGACCAAATAGTGTATATGATATAGACTCCCCAAAGATTTCTATGAAAATATTTGATTTAAATATTCCAATTTTAGGTATATGCTATGGTGCTCAGCTTATTTGTCATAGCTTAGGCGGAGTGGTGGAGAGAGCTGATAAGCCTGAATATGGTGTATCTAATATAACTTTAAAAGACAATGTTCTTTTTAAAAAAATCGAATCTTTAAATTCTTGTCTTATGAGTCACACTGATTCTATTAAATCTCTTCCTGAAGGGTTTAAAGAAATAGCTTCTACAAAAGGATGTAAATTTTCTGCAATTGCAAATGATGATAAAAAAATATATGGAGTTCAATTTCATCCTGAGGTTGAATTAACTCCTTTTGGAGTAGATATGCTCCTGAATTTTTTAAGTGATATTTGCAAAATTCCAAAAAATTGGAACCCAGCTGATTTTATAGAAAGTAAACTTCAAAATATAAAAAAAGTAGCAGGGGATAAGAAAGTGATATGTGCACTTTCTGGAGGTGTTGATTCTTCTGTAGCAGCTACCATTGTGCATAAAGCTATAGGGGATAATTTAACCTGTATTTTTGTCGATCATGGTCTTCTTAGAAAAGATGAAGCAGAGATGGTAGAGAAGATATTTAGAGATAGGTTTAAAATTAGATTGATAAAAATAGATGCACAAGAGAGATTTTTATCTAAGTTAGAAGGTGTGATTGATCCTGAAAAGAAGAGAAAGATAATCGGAGAAGAGTTTATAAGAGTGTTTGAAGAAGAAGCATCAAAACTTGGGGATATTTCTTTTTTAGTTCAAGGAACGATCTATGCAGATGTCATTGAAAGCGGTACTAAAACTTCATCTGTTATAAAGAGCCATCATAATGTAGGTGGACTTCCTGAGAAAATGAATTTTAAATTGATTGAGCCTCTCAGGGAATTATTTAAAGATGAGGTTAGAAATGTTGGTTTAGAACTTGGTCTTCCAAA
>JAVBPQ010000131.1:0-15040 GCA_031549525.1 Clostridiaceae bacterium
CTATACATCAAAAGCAAGCTTCTTCGACAAAGATGTAATACCAACATATGATCCTAAAAATCCTAATAAGTATGAGTTTAGTGGAAAAAGAGATAAAAGAAGGTATATAACAAAGGATAAAAAAATGATCAATGCAGATGTGAATGGAGCATTAAACATCATGGCAAAAAGTAGAGTTGTGGATTTAAGTATCCTATACAGTAGGGGCGAAGTGGATACGCCTGTTAGAATAAGGATAGCTTAAACTACCATTATTCTATATGAAGCCCTCTACAGGTGAGGGAGGTTCACTGATATATTGGATGAAAATTTAAAGGATATAACTTATCAGATTATAGCTTCATATGATGATATATATTTTATATTAAGTTGGGGAGATAAAGGATCTATTAGATATATTGTTAAAGTGCAATCTGACTCAAATACAAGTAGTGACCAAAGTAGCAGCCAATCTCAAACTGATTTAAATACAAGTAGTGATCAAAGCAGTAGTCAATCTCAAACTGATTTAAATACAAGTAGTGGTCAAAGTGGTGGTCAAGATCAATCACCAAGCTATACAGATTTTGTTAATATTAAATCACTAGATTCTAGCATAATTGTAGAATTAGTATATAATACAACAAATAATTTCACTGGAGAAAAAATTTATGATTTTGATCAAGCAATTTTAAGAGCAAGTACAGCACAAAAGCTAGTAAAGGCAAACTCAATTCTTAAATCACAAGGATATGTTATTAAGATATGGGATGCGTATAGACCGTTATCAGCACAAGAATTTTTGTGGCAGGCTTATCCAGATCCTAATTTTGTAGCAAAGGCAGATCCTAACAACATAAGAGGTCATCAGTTAGGAGCGACAATTGATATGACAATTTGTACACTGGATGGTACAGAGGTAAAAATGCAATCTGCATTTGATGATTTTTCTAGTAAAGCTTATCGAGATTATCAACGTACTAAAGAAGAAGAAAACAATTATAATATTATGCATAATGCAATGACAGAGGCAGGCTTCACGGGATATGCAAGTGAATGGTGGGAATATAGAGATACTAATCAAGATTTTGTGCCATTACAAGTAGATCCAAATAACTATTAAATTCATAATTGAAAGCTGCTCATTTTAGATTAAATTATATGAGCAGCTTTTAATTATCTAAATAAATCTATTTAATTTCTACTATCCAATTTATAATATTATCTTTTAAATTATTATAATCATTTAGCATCTTTATAGTATCAAATACATGGTCAGTTCCCATTTTTTTCTCCATTTCATCAGAGCATTCAATACCAAGGGAGCGTTTTAAGCTATATTCTAACCAGCTAAGCTTTCCGCCAAATCCTTTTTCTAAAATCCTTGACCAATTAGCATCAAGTTTTCCGGAGATACTTTTATATCCCATGATAAATGCAATAAACTTATATTTTTTTATAATATCTTTTTCGTCTGACCAATAGAGTGCAGTTTCAATTAGGTCGTGCATAGGATGGATAAAACCTGCTGCTTCCCAATCGATTATAATTGGTTTATCATCTTGCCACATCACATTTTTGGGTTCTAAATCACCATGGCTTATTACAGTATCTTTTGAAAGCTGTTTAGCTGCTTTGATTAATAAATTATTCCATTTGTATAGATGATCTATATTTTTGCTAAGTGATTCAATCCACTCTGCATTGTTTTCTCTGCCAATTTTTAAATAATATGCCCAATCTGTAAGTTTTTCGTCGCTGGAATATTCATCAACAAGGCAAAGAGATGAAAAATCAAGTTGATGAAGTCTTGCAAGAATTTGCCCCATTTTTTCACAGTGCAAGCTTGATATTTTTTCATCAAAAATACTAATTCCATCAATCCAATCAAAAACAAGATAATACTGACCATCAAACTCAGATATATATGTATTATCAAATACTTTAGCACATAGAACATGAATTTTCTTTTTTGCAATATTTGCAATGTGCTCAGAGTTTATAATATTTTGTTTTGCCTCAGGTCTAAGCATAACCTGCGGATTTAAAGCCTTGATTGCATACTTTCCTGAGTTTGTTTGGATTGAATACATCCTGTGCAAATGTCCGCCAAAGATCTGTTCAGGTTTACCGCATAACATACCCAAATTTAACTTTCTACATAGTTTATCAAATTGAAGATTATATTCTATACTCATGAATCACTTCCTATAGTTTAAAAAATAAAGTATAAATCTTATCTATGTCTATAAACTTCCCATCCCATATAGTTTGTAAAGGCTTCTTCTAACACATCTGCTATATGTCCTCTTGCCATGGAAACGTGGTGTTCATAGCCATTGTTGCATATATATGACATCAATTCTTGAAGATTGTTTATCTTGCAAAGAGCAACTCCTCCCTTTGTGTCTACAGAGTGCTTAACAAATTCTCCTTCTCCTATATAAGCCTTAATTTTTCCGTTTTTATCATCAGTAGTAATTTTAGCAAATGTCATATCCCCAGGAGCAACCCTCCCTTTACATGCGCCAAAGCATTTTTCAACATCGATTGTGGTTGAAAGAACATCGAGATTTTCAATTTCTATATCATCATGGCCAAAGAAGCTCTTTGGGAAATTTGAGCAATGAAGGTTTATGCACATATTGCGATCATCATCGTAATTATTGTTCCAATCTAAATATCCTGAAGGTATTCCTGATGCAAGATATAGAGCATACATGGTAGCTGCTCCTGTGATATCCATTTCACAAGCGCTTGGCATACCTTTTTCACCCATCATGCTCATGACAGTACAGGTTGCGCAGCCATAGTTATATTGAATAGAATTCCAGCATTGTATTGCACTAGCTTGACATTCATTTTCTTTTATCCATTTTTCAATTACTATGCATAGTTTAGCTTGCTTTATCAATTTTTCATCTGATATTTTTTCAGAAACCTTCCCATAGTTTCTTATTTCTAAAATTTTATCCTCTATAGCTTTATCATCATTTAATAAATCGGCTTCTTCAATTATTTCAGAAAGGTCAACAGTGACTGTGGTTATATCAGAAGCTTGGAGAAGCTTCTCTGAAAATCTAACAGTGTGAAAAGCATCAGGTCTTGCACCTATTGCTCCTATGCGAAGACCCTTTAATCCTTTAACAACTCTGCATATTTTAGAGAATCTTACAAGTTCATCTGTCATGGTATCGCTATCTATTTTACATGTGTGCATTTTTGTTGTGGTATATTTTATATTTCTCTGATAAAGATTGTTGCAAACAGATATCTTCCCACAGAATGCATCACGCCTTGTGGATATGTGCATTTTATCTGTTTCATCATCACATGCAACTATTAGAACAGGTACATCTAATTTAGCAAGCTTTATGGTTTCTGTAACAGATGTTTCATCTCCGAAGTTTGCAAGTATCACCAAAAGTCCATCTATTTCATCTTGATGTGATTTAAAATATTCAGCATATACTTTAGCATCTTTAAGTGAACTCACAGCTCCTGCAAAAGTTTTCTCATACTCTGGGATTGTTATTCCATAGCCTTCAGATTTTAATTTTTTTAAAATGTTTTCTCTTTCAATCTTTGCAAGCTCACTTGAAAAAAAACTGCGAGTTGTGACTATAACTCCAAAATTAACCTTTTTCATCAAATCGACCTCCTATTTATAAAGATTTTTAACAGCATTATAAATTCCATTTTCATCTAATCCATAGTGATTAAATACTTCTTGTGATTTTCCTGAAACCACATTTTCATCAGGGAAGCCTAATATTTTCATCTTAATAGGGTAATTTTCAGATAAAAATTCGCTTATAGAGCTGCCAAGGCCTCCATATATGCTGTGCTCCTCTACAGTTATAACTGCTTTTTTGTCTTGTACATATTTAAATATAGTTTCTTTATCTAGCGGTTTGATCGTGTGCATATCGAGCAGAGAAGCATTTATTCCATCCTTTGCAAGTCTTTCGCAAGCCATAAGTGCTCCATAGGTCATCTCCCCACATGAGATTATGAGGATATCTTTACCTTCTTTTAAGATACTGGCTTTTCCTATTTCAAATTTATGATTTTTATCATATATTATAGGCACAGGGTTTCTTCCCATCCTTAAATAACAAGGTGTTGAAATATTGCAGAGGATCTTAGTTAAATATGACATTTGAATTCCATCGCTTGGTATTAAAACATCAAGCCCTGGAAATGTTCGCATAACTGCAATATCATGGAGAGAGTGATGTGTTATTCCCAGCGCTCCGTAACTTACACCTCCACTTACTCCAACTACAACAACGTTAGACTCATTGTATGCAACATCTATTTTTACTTGTTCAAGGCTTCTAGCTGATAGAAAAGATGCAGGTCCACAAGCAAATACCCTTTTTCCGCAAGAGGAAAGACCTGCTGCAATGCCTATAGAATTTTGCTCTGCAATTCCAACTTCAATAGATTGGGTAGGAAATTTTTTAAAAAAATTTGTTAAGCCTACAGAGCCTCTTGCATCGCTTGTTGTCACCATTATATCCTTATTAGTTTCTGCTATTTCTTCAAGCCTTGATGTAAAAGCAGAGCGGAGAGCTATCTTTTCCATTAAAACCCCTCCTTAAGCATAGCTTCAAGTTCAGCTATTGCAAGCTTATATTGTCCTTCATTTAAAGCTCCATGATGCCATTCTTTTTTATTTTCCATAAATGAAACACCTTTTCCCTTTGTGGTATTTGAGATTATGAGGGTTGGTTTTAAATCATCTCTTTTAAGATTATCTAATGTATGGACTATTTCATCCATATCGTTCCCATCCACCTTAACCACATTAAATCCTAGAGCCTGCCATCTTTCATCTATTGGCTCAAGATGTATTAAATCCTCTGTATTTCCTGAAATCTGAAGATGATTTCTATCTATTATAGCGATGAGATTGTCAAGCTTATAAGAAGAAGCTGCCATAGCTGCTTCATAGATTGACCCTTCTCCTTGTTCTCCATCTCCCATTAAAACATAAACAGAATAATTTTTATTATTTAATTTTCCTGAAAGTGCAACCCCAACTCCAAGGGATAGACCATGACCAAGGGCACCAGTTGCAAATTCTATTCCTGGAATTTTTCTAGTTGGGTGCCCAATGTAAGGGGAGCCAAATTCAGAAAATCTATTTAAATCCTCTTTTTTAAAGAAACCAAAATCAGATAAAACTGCATAAAAACTCTCTACACAATGGCCTTTGCTCATTATAAATCTATCTCTATCTGGCTGCTCTTCAAGGGGTATTTTAGGATCTATGTTCAAAGTATTATAATATAGGGCACATAACATGTCCATACAGGATAATGAACCTCCGATGTGGCCAGCTTGTGCTCTATATACCATATTTACTATATCTATTCTGCGCTCTATGGCTTTTTTCTTTAAAGCTGAAATTTCCATAAGATCACTCCTTTATTTAGTGCAAGCTTTAGCTATTGCAGATTTCCAGCCTTTACACAGTTCGTATCTTGTGCTTTCATCCATCTTTGGTGAAAACCTTTCTTTTGTTTCTCTAAGCTTAATTATTGAATCAAGATCTTTAAATACATTAATTGCAAGATAAGCCATAAGTGCACTTCCTAAAGCAGAAAGCTCTGATGTTTTATTTATAGCTACATCTTTTCTCAAAATATCTGTTTGAAATTGCATGAGCAAATTATTTTTTGTAGGTCCTCCATCTACTCGAATTTCTCCTAAAAGAAGATCATCTATGGAATCTGTCATAGCAAGGATTACATCATTTATTTGATAAGCTATGCTTTCAAGAGCAGCTCTTACAACATGTGCTTTTTTTGTTCCAAAAGTTAAGCCAGTGATTATACCCCTTGCATCATTATCCCAATGGGGAGCCCCAAGTCCTGTAAAAGCTGGAATCATATAAACACCTAAGGAGGATGATACTGTAGAGGCTATTTTTTCTACTTCCTCTAATTTTACCATTTCCATATTATCTTCAAGCCATTTTATGGTTGCTCCAGTTGAGTTTATATTTCCTTCAAAAACATAGGTAATGGAATTTTTAAAACCATACCCTATGCTTGTTACAATACCATTATCGTTTTTAAGGGGTTTATTTCCAATGTTCATCATTATAGAGGAGCCTGTACCATATGTAGCTTTTACATTCCCTTTGTTAAAGCAGTTTTGTCCAAAAAATGCTGCATGGGAATCACCTAAGACACCTGTTATTGGTACATTAGCTCCATCTAATTTAAAAAATCCAAATATTTCATCAGAAAATTTAACTTCTGGGAGTATATTATGAGGTATTTCAAATAAATCAAGTATTTCTTCATCCCATTTTAGCGTGTTTATATTAAAGAGCTGAGTCCTTGAAGCATTTGAAAAATCTGTAAAGTGGCATTTTCCATCTGTCAATTTAAAGATAAGAAAGGAATCTATGGTACCGCATAATAAGCGATGTTCCTCCGCAAGCTTTCTTGCATCTTTAACATTTTTCATTATCCAGCTTAATTTACTTGCAGAAAAAAAAGGTGATAATATAAGCCCAGTTTTTTCTTTTATAATGGGAGCATAGCCTCCTTTTTCTAAGTGAGAGCATATGTCCTTTCCACGATTGCATTGCCACACTATAGCATTATATACAGGATTTCCAGTCAGTTTATCCCATGCAACTATGGTTTCCCTCTGATTTGATATGGATATTGCTGAGATATCAATTATGGATAAATTTGAATTTTTAAGAGCAAGATCTATAGCCAAAATTGTATTTGAGTATATCTCATTTGCATCGTGTTCAACATACCCTTCATTTGGATAATATTGCTTATGAGCTATATTTGATTTTCCAACTATTTTAGCATGTTCATCGAATATAAATACCTTTGTTTGAGCTGTGCTTTGATCTATGGAGAGTATCATAAATTTTCCTCCTTTAAATTTTTTACACTATTTCTCTTTATAAGTGTGACATCAAAAGTGGTCTTACTTGCATAGTCTGCTTTATTTTTAATGGATGATATGAGTTTTTCTACAGATAGTTTTCCAAAGGTCTTTTTGTTGACGCTTATGGTGCTAAGAGGAGGATCTATCATGGTACAAAAAGGCATATCATCAAAACCCACTACAGAAACATCCTCAGGGATTCTTATGTTTTTCTCTTTAAGGGCTTTAATTGCTCCAAAGGCTATGAGGTCGTTGTCAGAAAAAAAAGCTGTTGGTAAGGAGGGAGAAGTTTCAAGATATTTCACCATATCTTCATAAGCTCCTTCCATGCTTGGATTTAAGTGGAGTATATGTTTTGGGTTTTCCTTAAGATGGTTTTCATTTAAGGCTCTTATATAGCCTTCGTATCGTTCATTAAAATTTTTAATTGGGTATGAGCTTTTTAAATACCCTATTTCTTTATGCCCTGAATTTAAAAGATACCTTGTTGCAATATAGCTGCCAGACATATTGTTTATTACAACATAATCAGCATATATGCCCAGAAAGTATGCATCTAAAATCACAAATGGAATATCTAAATTAAGAAAATTTTTTATATCGTTTTCATCCATTTCCGTTGCAAGTATGAGCATCCCTGAAACTTCATTTTCCTTTAGATCGTCTTTTATATCTTTTATGTTTAAAATATCACAAGATATATATTTGATGATTAAGTTATATCCATTATGCCTTGATTTTGATTCTATTCCTTCGATGAGTGCCTGAAAAAAGGGAGTGTCACTTAAGACTTTTGAATGTTTTTTACATATGGTTAATTGTATATTACCTTTGTTTTTTAATTCCACTGTCCTAACCAAAGTAGATGAATAATCAGATTCATTCACTATTTTCATTATCTTTTCTTTAGTCTTTTTACTTATCCCTGCCTTATTATTAAGTGCCATGGATACAGTAGCAATAGACACATTAGCTTTTTTTGCAATCTCTTTTATTTTAATTGGCATAACACACCCCCTGTTTTTATAAATTTTATAATACTTATATTAAAATTAGTATACCATTTTGAAGATTTTTATCAATATAAAATTTAAATTATTTAAGTATTTACTTAAAATATTTAAGTAAAGTATTTTAAATTAAATGTGAGTCGATATTATTAAAAACAGTTCATAGTAATGATTATGCGAATATAATTTAAAAAATATATAAATAGTTTAATTTTAAATTATGATTATGAAAACATTTAATTTTTTGAAAAAGTATATTGAAAAATTTTAGAAATCATATATAATATTATTTAAGCAATAAATTAAATTTCTTAAATTTAAAATTTCTATATAAGCCTATCTGTTAAATTTTAGTATGGTTAAATTAAAAATATTTGGAGGTTTTTATGAAAAGATCATTTTTATCGTTGATACTTATGGCTGTTATGGTTTTTACATCATGTTCTAGCGGAACAGGCAGCAATACCAATACCACTGCAGCAAATACTACTGCTGAAAACACCACTGCTGCAAATACTACAGTTGAAAATACCACAGCAGCAAACACTACAGCAGCTGATACTACCACGGCACCTGCTACAAGCGATAGCAAACTCATAGTTGTAATCACACCTTCACATGATAACCCATTTTTTAAAACTGTAGCAGATGTAGGAGAGAAGACAGCAAAAGACCTAGGATATGAGACGCTTGTATTAGTACATAATGACGATCCAACAAAGCAAAATGAACTTTTTGATACAGCAATCTCAAGAAAAGCAGCTGCAATCATATGCGATAATGCAGGAGCAGATGCAACAATAGAACCCGTTAAAAAAGCAAAAGAAGCAGGAATACCAACCTTTTTAGTGGATAGAGAAATAAATGAGCAAGGCGTGGCTGTTTCACAGATAGTAGCAAATAATTTTCAAGGTGCTCAAGCTGTTGCTGAAGAATTTGTAAAGCTTTTAGGAGAAAAGGGAAATTATGTTGAACTTCTTGGCAAAGAGTCAGATACAAATGCAGGTGTTCGTTCAAACGGATTTCATGATATTATAGACCAATATCCAGATATGACCATGGTAGCTCAACAAACTGCTAACTGGGATCAGAATGAAGCCTTTACAAAGGTTGAAACTATAATTCAATCAAACCCTGACATCAACGGTATAATATGCGGAAATGATACAATGTGCATGGGAGCTGTAGCAGCAGTTAAAGCTGCAGGTCTTACAGGAGTTGTAATCGTGGGATTTGACGGAAGCAATGATGTGAGAGATTCTATCCTAGCAGGAGGCGAAGGAGATGCTAAAGCAACAGGTCTTCAAGCAATTGCCCAAATAACAGAGATGGCTGTTGAGCAAGCAGATAAATATATTAAGACTGGATCCACAGGGGTAGATGAAAAACAACTTATAGATTGTGTTTTAATAAATAAAGATAATGCATCAAAATTGGACAACTTTGTAATTACAGATTAAATATTGAATATACATTTAAAATATATAGCCATGCTTTTCTTAATAGAAAAGCATGGTAAGTTTTTAACTAAATATCTAATATTTTTTAACCAAATATTTAAGATTAATTGGGGGAAATAAAATGATTGTCATAAATAAATTAAAATACATAGTTCCAATTTTTCTTATAGCTTTAATTTTCACATCATGCAAGCTTTATACTATCGTTCCTATCGAGGAAGGAGATGGTAATAAGGTGAGCACAATCTCATCTGGAGAAAAGGCTGTGGATGTGAAAAAATATATTGAGGAAAAATGGGATGCTGTTTTTGTTCCAGAAATTAATGATAGAAGGCAGAAGCTATCTGATATACTCTTAGAAGTAAATAAAAGTAACTGGGAAGCAGTTTATGAGAAAGGTCTTAAAAAAGGAGATATTGGCGCAAAATATAATTTCATAGTTACTGACACAGCTTTAGTAAAAGAAGTTAATACAGAGAGCAGGTCAGGTTATATTGTTATAACCTTAGATGGTGTTTCAACTGATTATACAATAAAGCTTGCCATTGGACCTGTTTTAAAAGGTACTGCTATAAGGGACTCTCTAAAGAATATCAATTTTAATGAATTTGTAAATCAGATGGATTATGCAAGCTTAGCAAATGAATTAAATAAAAAAGCTAATCAAGATTGCATAGGAAGCATGGATGTTGCTACATTAAATGGCAAAACTATTGAATTTACAGGAAGTTTTACTGAGCCTCAAAATACAAAAGAGATTTTCATCATGCCTATCTTTATGGGGGTGAAGTGATGGATATTATTTGCCTTGAAGTGCGCAATATTGTAAAGGTTTATCCTGGAACTATTGCTTTAAAAGGTGTGGATTTTAAAGTAGAAAAAGGTAAAGTAAATGTCCTTGTAGGTGAAAATGGAGCAGGTAAATCAACCCTTATGAAGATAATAGCTGGTATTGAAGCACCTACTTCTGGAGATATATTGTTTAAAGGAAAGAAAGTTTCTTTTAAAAATTCAAGTGAAGCAGCAAGCCTTGGTATTGGAATTATACATCAAGAATTAAGCTTATTTCCAAATATGACTGTGATGCAGAATATATTTGTAGGAAGGGAAGAAAAAAATAAACTTTTAACTGTAAATAAAAAATCCCAAACAGATAAGACTATAAAAGTTTTAAAACAATTAAATCAGTCTATTAAACCAAGTGAAATGGTAGCAAATCTAAGGGTAGGACAGCAGCAAATAGTTGAAATTGCAAGAAATGTTGCAAAAGAAGGACTTGAAATTTTAATCATGGATGAACCCACTTCTTCATTAAGCTCTGCTGAAGTAAAGGTATTATTTTCTGTAATAGAAGATTTGAAATCAAAAGGCATTGCCATTGTATATATTTCTCATAGATTAGAAGAGCTTATGCAGATTGGTGATAATATTACAGTTTTAAGGGATGGAAATATCGTTGCCAATAGTGTTGTTGAAAATATAACTGTGGATTGGATAGTGGAGAAGATGACAGGGCTTGAATCTAAGAATCAGGAAAAGCCAGTAAGTTTTGTATCAAAAGAGGAAGTTCTAAAAGTAGAAAACTTAAGTTTATATAGAAATGGCAGATATATCTTTAACAATATTAATTTTTCCTTAAAAAGAGGAGAAGTTTTGGGGATTTATGGTCTATTAGGTTCAGGGAGGACAGAGGTTTTTGAAGCTCTTATGGGAGTGAATCCTGCAGATTCAGGGAATATATATTTAAATGGAAAAAATATACATGCGAAAAATGTTGCATCCCAGATTAAAAACGGATTTGCATATGTACCTGAGGATAGGCAGCGGGAAGGGCTTATACAGACTTTGAATATTAAAAAGAATTTAACTCTCTCAAATCTTGTGAATTATGTTAAGCATATTGCAATAAATACTTCCTTAGAGAATCAATCTGCAGATAGTATGATAAAACAATTGGAGATAAAGGTATCTAATAAAGAGCTTCCTATTTTGTCTCTAAGCGGAGGAAATCAGCAAAAAGTCGTAATAGGAAAAGGAATGCTAACATCTCCTAAAATATATCTTTTAGATGAACCTTCTAGAGGTATAGATATAGGGGCTAAGATGGAGGTTTATAATATAATAAGAAGGCTTGCAAAAGATGGAATATCAGTTATTGTAATATCATCAGAATTAAAAGAAATAATAGCCATTGCAAATAGGATATTGGTGCTTTCAAATGGGATTTTAACAGGGGAGCTTTTAGAAGATGAAATCAATGAGCAAAATTTAGTAGCATTGTCATCAGTGGCAATTAGAAGTGATTCTACAAAAATTGGGGGTTGAAAACTATGGGAAAAGAAAAAAATTCAAACAATAAATTGATGATCTTATTAAAATTTAGAACATTTATAGCCCTTATAATGTTATTTATATTCTTTAGCTTTACAGCACCAAATTTTTTGAATTCTCACAGTTTAATATTAGTAGCAAAGCATGTGGTTTTATATGGACTTTTAGCTATTGGAATGACATTTGTAATAATCACCAGCGGAATTGACCTTTCTGTAGGTTCTGTTGTAGGGCTTACCTGTATGATTGCTGGAGGGCTTATTAAAGAAGGTTTAGTTTTAAAAATCTTTGGTGTTAAGGTTTTCTTTAGCATACCTGTTATAATCTTGATAGCCCTTATAATTGGTGTATTAATAGGTGCTGTGAATGGACTTATAATAACAAAATTCAATGTGGCACCTTTTATTGCAACCTTAGGCTCCATGTATGTATGCAGAGGATTTGCTATGTTAAGATCAGGAGGGGCTACCTTTCCAAATCTTATAGGGAGCGCTGAGCTTGGAAATACAGGTTTTGGTATCTTAGGTGGAGGAAATTTCATTGGACTTCCAGTATCAATTTATATATTTATTATATTTAGCGTTATAGCAGCATTTATTTTAAAGCAGACTCCTTTAGGATGGCATATTTTTTCAGTTGGCGGAAATGAGAGAGCTGCAAAATTATCAGGAGTTAAAGTAGATAGAGTTAAAATATTTGTATATATGTTTTCAGGGCTTTGTGCAGCAATGGTTGGGCTTATCACAGCATCTCAGCTTATGGCATCACATCCAGCTTCAGGAGAATCCTGGGAGATGAATGCAATTGCTGCAGCAGTTTTAGGTGGTACAAGCATGTCGGGTGGAATTGGTGCTATAGGAGGAACTATAATAGGCGCTTTTGTAATCGGAGTTTTAAATGATGGGATGGTTATGTGCGGAGTTTCCGAGTTTTGGCAGATGGTAATTAAGGGAGTAGTTATTGTAGTAGCAGTTATCATTGACCAGTTCCAAAGAAGGCTTCAAAATAAGCTTGCACTTGAACAAAGATAATATTTTCCTTATCCATCATGGTGATTTAAACAAGTATTTTTATGGTATAATAAAGAGTAAAAAGTAAAGAAGAAGGGAAGTAATACCTTTTGAAAGTATTAAATTTTGGTTCTTTAAATATAGATCATACATATTATTTGAATGATTTTCCAAAACCAGGTGAAACCATTTCTTCTAATGTTTATGAAAAAAATTGCGGAGGAAAGGGTTTAAACCAGTCTATAGCAATAAAAAGGGCAGGAGCAGAGGTTATACACATTGGTAAAATAGGTAAAGATGGAGATATGCTTTTAGATGCTTTAAAGGAAGAAAATATAAATACTGATTTTTTAAAGATTTTAGATTCTATATCTACTGGTCATGCTATTATTTTTATAAATGAAATGGGAGAAAATATAATCACAACCTACGCAGGGGCAAATAGGGAGTTAGATAGATCTCAAATAGATGGAGCACTTTCTTTTGCTAAAGAGGATGATATTGTCCTTTTCCAAAATGAAATAAATGATATAGAATACATTGCAAAAAAAGCAAAGGAATTAGGACTTAAGGTGGTCTTTAATCCTGCACCGTTTAAAAATTTAAATGAATTTCCTTTTGAATTAATAGACATATTAATTTTAAATGAAATTGAAGGAGAACAATTTACATCAGAAAAGAATCCAAATAAAGTTTTAGCAAAGATAATAGAAAGATATCCTGATATTATAGTTATACTCACATTAGGAGAAAATGGAGTTGTCTATCAGTCTAAGGATGAAAAATTGTTTTTTAATGCATATATCGTGAATGTTGTAGATACCACTGCAGCAGGTGATACATTTGTAGGATATTTTTTAGCAAATGTTATGGAAGGTAAAAATATTCATGAATGTATCAAAAAAGCTTCACTTGCTTCAGCGGTTACAGTTACAAGAAAAGGAGCCTTAAAATCTATTCCAAGGCTTCATGAATTAAAGGATATTCAATTTAAATTCAAATAAGGGCTAAGAACCCTTATTTTTTACGATCTATATATCCTGTCCACATCTATGATACCTTGTACTATTTCGAGATCCTCTACCATCTCATCTAAGGATGAGTTCAAAGGCATATTTATGATGATCTTTACTAAAGTAAGGTGCTCATAATTAGATTCTCTTAAACTTTCATCTTGAATTTTAAAAAAAGTCATATCTCTTATTTTTCCATTATGCCTGTTGATACAGAGGCTTACTTCTCCTATGATCTTAAGATCGTTTGGAATTTTTACTTCAAGTTCAATGACATTATCCCTTTCTATATCCTTTTCAGTTATTTTTGTAGAGAATTTTGTAGAGAATTTTGGAAATATGACTAAGACTGCATATAAAGCTATAAACATCATAATAGATAGAAAGTAAAATCCTGAACCTACAATCAATCCTAAAGTTGCTACAGCCCAAAGACCTGCAGCGGTGGTTAAACCTCGCACATTTGAGCCATGGTGTATTATAGTACCTGCTCCTAAAAAACCTATTCCACTTATTACTTGAGCTGCAAGCCTTGCAGGGTCTGCATTTATACCATAAGCTCGGTTATATTGTTTGAATAAAAGCTCAGAGAGTATCATTACAGAAGCAGTACTGACACATACTAATGTGTATGTTCTAAAACCTGCAGGTCTATTTTTTGTTTCTCTTTCATGCCCTATGATGGCTCCAAATAATATAGAGAGTACGATTTTAAGAGCTATTATTAAATATTCGTTATAGTTTATTGCCATATAGAATACTCCTAGATAAATATATATATAATATGCAATAGATGATTACTTTGTTTTTAAAAATATAATCTCATTAAAATTTATTATATATTTAATTATTCAGTGAACTTCTCCCACCTATAGAGGTTGGAGCTTCATAAAGGAGCAAGCTCCTTAAAGGCGTGTCCACTTCGCCCCTATGGCATAAGGCATTTAAGCCTACAGCTTTACTTAAGATCATTATACTATTTTTGTTTATGCTTTTCAAGCAAAAAAAGCTATCCATCCCTCACCTGTAGCTATGCTTGACCCACAAAAAATTATATAGAAGAAAACCATACAACTCCTCCAACAATAGTTAAAAGAAACATATAAAGAAATATTGGAGGAGTATAAATGAATACACCAAAAGATGATTTGGAGGACATAAAATTCAATTCAAAGAGATTAGAGAAAAGATTTTTAAATACAATTGAAATTTTCACAGATAACCCCCTGGACTTATGTCAATATAGTAGACACAAAAATGTAGAAAATTTTTTATTTTTTTGTGCCAAAGTTAAATAGAAATAGTCA
>JAVBPQ010000096.1:0-36198 GCA_031549525.1 Clostridiaceae bacterium
TTTTGTTATAATAGGCTTGCTTTGCAAAAGGTGTTTATAGTATTCATTTACAGAGTTCATTTCACCAATATGCATCCCTAAACCAACTATAGCCATATCAGCTTTTTTGTTTTCATATTGTACTTCTTTTATGGAATCAAGATTAGCAAGTTCTCTTTTTTCATCATATTCCCTTATTACAATATGAGCATTTGTACCACCAAAGCCAAAGGAATTCACTGCAGCTCTTTTTACATCGCCCTTCTTTTCCCACTTAGTATTCTGTAAAATTATCCTATTATCTATTGGATCTACTATCCTTATGGTCTGAGGTATTATACCATGTTGCATCGCCATTAGTACTTTTGCAATAGCAGCGTGAGATGAAGCTGTAAAAAAGTGCCCTGTATTACCTTTTAAAGCACCAAGAATAGGATCATAACCTTTTTGTCTAAAAAATTTAGAAATAGAATCTATCTCAACAACATCACCTGCAGCAGTTCCTGTAGCATGGCATTCTATATAATCTATATCAGGAGAAAGCCCATCTTTATAAGCATCTTCATAAGATCTCACCTGACCTTTTGAATCTGGTGCTAGAATAAACTTTGAACTTCCATCATTAGACCAACCTATGCTCTCTATGACACCTAATATATTATCTTTATCTCTTATAGCATCCTTTAAGCGCTTTAAAACAAATATCCCTGCACCTGAACCTGCAATAACACCCTGTGAATTTTTATCAAAAGGCTTATTTTCTCCAGGTTGAGATAATATTCCTAAAAGATCAAACATACCGCTTATAGCAAAATCCATCTGGTTGTAACACTGAGCTCCTGCAAGCATCATATCAGCTTTACCGCTTTCTAAATACATCATAGCTTCTTTAATTGCATATACAGGACTTGAACAAGCAGCATTTAAAGTTACAACAGGACCTCCTAAAGATATCTTCTCTGCAACAAAACGCTGAGGTTCTGTATCTGTTAAAAGCGCTTGAGGTTTTAGTTGGTCTTTCTTATATTCAAATTCAAAATCTTGTTTTTCTAAAAAATCCCTTATGCCTACTTCAACAGTGCATTTTATTAAATCTTCAAAAGCATTTATATGCTCTATAGCAGGCATTCCAAATGCACCCATTATCATGCCTGTGTGTTTTAATTTTTCATTATCATAAAGGTATCCAGACTCTAAAAGTGCATCTTTTACAATGTACATAGTCCATTTAAAAAGATCACCATAAAGGCTTAACTCTTCATATTCTTCAGGTGAAAATACGCTTTTAAAAAACTCCTCTGCTCTTTCACGGGGCATAGATGCTCTTTCAATTTTTCTATTTAAAAAATTATCTTCTGCCATGAAATCTTTGCCTTCTATGAGTTTTTCCCAGAAATCTTTCTTCGTAACATAGCCAGGGTATAAACAACCCATTCCGATAATTGCGATATTATCCACAAACTCACCTTCCCTTTCTATTAATATAAGATTCACCTAAAGATCAAGAGAATACTCAATCTTTAGGTAAATTCTTAAGTTAGGTTTTATCTTACATTATTTCACTAAAATCTATATCATGTGGAATATACTTCTCGGTTCCAGCAATGCAAATCTGGCAAGCTTCTGGCTTAAACTTAAATCTAAACTGCTCTTTGAAGTATTCAGAGCCAACATCCATAGGGATCATCTTCTCTCCTATTGCAGTAATGACATATTGAAGAGCTTCTGATACCATTCCACCCTTCCAAGGTCCCCAGTTAATAGAAAGTGACATTGCTTCAGGATATTTCTTTCTAAAAGCATATACAAATTTATTTAAAACTTCATTTGCCATGGAATAATCTGCCTGACCTTCATTTCCAAAATAAGCTGCAACAGAACTAAACATCACAATATATTTTAATTTTTCAAGATTTAACATATTTAAGCATCTCTTTAATCCAACTATCTTAGTGCCAAATACATTGTTAAAATCTTTTTCTGCTTTTCTCTCTATTTTCTTATCTGCAATTACTCCAACTCCATGGGCAAATCCTGTGATTTCACCCATTTCACTTACACCTTTTTTAATAACTTCGTTTAGGTCATCTTCATTTGTAACATCACAAGAGTAATAAACAACTTTCCCTCCAGCTTCAGTAATAGCTTTTAAATTTATTTGTATTTCGCTTTGATTTTGTATAGCTGTTATCATCTTATCAACTTCTATAGGTTTAAATGGTTTATTAGCTTCCTTTAATTTACCTATTATAAGCTGCCTTAATTTTGCTGTATCCGTTTCACCATTTGCCCAGCTTATATCCTTATCGATCTCAGAGCGACCAAGTAAGATAAATTTACATTTATATTCCTCCGCAAGTTTTAATGCACATACTGCAGAAACTCCTCTTCCTCCGCCTGTTACAAGAAATACATCATCTTTAGTTGGTACTGTATTTGCAGGATCTTCATCATACTTTTCTCTCATATCGATTGTAAAGCGTTCTCCATTTTCATTGCGCCCAACTTCCACTATGCCGTCACTTTCTGAAAATATCTCTTCCATGATATAAGAAGCAGCTTTTTTATTTTCGCAATCAACTGCAATATCTACTACTTTGCAATGAGTATTTTTCCACTCTCTAGCTAATGATTTTACAAGACCATAAAATCCACCTTGAAGTGCAGAAGCAGTATTTTCACCGTTTAGTCCCATATTACCATCCATCCTAGTTACAGCTACAAAGAAGTCCTTCCCTTCAGCTGGTTTCTTATGAAACTGCATAAAATGTTTAGCTAGCATAAAGTTTGCTCTTAATATATCCATCTCTCTTTGATTGAATATATCACTAATCTCTTTGCCATCTTGTGGTGATGCAACATGTATAAACCCTATAAGCGATTTATCCTCACTTGATATGCTCTCAAAGAGTGCTTTTACTTTAGCATCATTTGTGCCTTCAAGTTTATATTTGCATCTTTCATCCTCTGTTCCTAAAATATTTAAATATTCAACCTTATATCCTTTATCTTTGAAGTTTTTTCCAACTTCAAAGGATAGCCCTTCTTTATCACATGATATGAGCACTAAACCATCCTTTGCAATCGTTGTAGAATCACTCATCTTAGGTGATTCTACTGATCTCTTAAAAACTTCATATCTCTTGATCTCTCTTTCAGAATCAGATTCAAGTTGATCTATTTTTAAATCCTCTTCAGGATTTAGATCTATCTCCTCTTCATTATCCTCTTTAGCTATTGAATTATCTAAAGCCTCTGAAATATCTATGCCCCCGTTATCTATAGGGCTTATCGTGGGAGAATCCTGTTCCCCTTCATCTGAATCTTGAGTTAACATGGAATAGTTTTCTTGAGTTATTATTGGTCCATTTGTAGGTCTATTTCCGCTCATCTTATCTGCTAAAAATTCAGCAAAATCTCTGATACTTGACAAGGTTGTCATAACCTCGATATCTTCTTGAGTGAAACCTTGATCTAATTCATCATTTAATACTGAGAATATTTCAACTCTCTTTATGGAGTCTATACCAAGATCTGATTCTATGCTCATCTCTCCATCTATCATATCAACAGGATAACCTGTACGATCGCTTATAACTTCTATGATGCGCTTTTCCATCTGTTCTGCATTCATCACAGGTTTTTTAGGACTAGCTTCAGCGTTAGCAGAAACTTCTTCTTTTACCTCATCAGCAGGTTTTATATCCACAGGCTTTACTTCAACAGGCTTTGCTTCAATTACAGGTTTTACTTCCTCTACTTGTTTTGCTTCTCTTATAGGAGCTTCTTCTATAGCTACAACTTGCTCTTTAGTAATCTTAGGTTCAGGTGTTTGTTGAGCAGGCTGAGGAGCTACCTTAGGAGCAATTGGTTTAAGCATAGGAGGAGGTTCAACACTAGTACGAGGCTCTGATATAACATTCATAAATTCAAAGCTTGAGCCTTCTATAGCCCCTCCACTTACGGAAGATAGCATATTTCTCTGTTCATTAAAGTAAGTATTATAAGCACCTATACTATTATTTTGAAAGGACTCAATAAAATTCAAAAATCCATCTAACTTAGTTTCTTGATTGCTATTTGCTATCTCAAGCATTTCATTGAACATATTCAATTGATAACTTTGAGCTTGCATAAATTGTTTAAATACTTCACTGTTTAAAGATTGCAAACCATATGCATCTTGAAGTGGAGATCTTACAAAATTCTTATTTTCTTCTTTTCCCATAACAAAATCACCTTCTACACTATTATTTAAAACTTCATCATCTATTGGTTCTTCAACCACATCATTAATTTTTATATCTTTTGTTTCTTTCTTTAAGTCAGAAACTAAATCAATATCCACTTGTTGTTTTATAGGTTCAATATTTGTCTTAACCTCTTTAGACTCAAAACTTGTTTCCTTAACATCTTGCTCATCAGGCAGAGGATCAACATCATGAACAGCTGCATCTATTTTAGCAAGGGTCTCTTCTCCTAAATAATGAAGGGGAGGAAGCATATAAGTACTCTTATTTCTTGGGGTATCTTGTCTTAATCTAAGCGGTCTAAAGTAATGATCCTTTTGTACATCGATACCAAGAGTCCTCATCTGCACTATGGCACCTTCTAATTGGTATATAGAATCATTCATCTTATTTGGATTTATGCTTATAGTTTCATGATCTAAATCTTCCAAAATCTGATCAACTAAAGACGATAAAACCTTTCCTGGGCCTATTTCAACAAATATCCTAGCTCCATCATCGTAAGCTTTTTTAATGGATGATTTAAATAAAACAGAATTGGTCATTTGTTTTGAAATTATATTCTTTACTTCTTCTCCGCTTTCTGGATAAAAATCTCCAATGGAGTTAGCTAGGATCTTTTTATTTAAATTTTGAAATTTACTCTCTGATAGTACTTTGCTAAATTCTTCCTGCGGCTTTTCCATAAATGGAGAGTGGAAAGCTGCTGAAACCTTTAACCTTTTATAAGATATCTTCTTTGAAAGCAATTCAGCTTCTAATTTCTTAATCTCACTTTCATCACCAGATACTATGGTCTGCTTATCGCTGTTTTCATTAGCAAGATAAACTTTATTAAATCCCTTTATTAAATCACATGTGGTATCTCTGTCGCAAAATACCGCAACCATAGCAGTGTTTTCGCAAGACTCCTTTGACATTATGTCTCCTCTTTTAACTGCTAGATTTGCATATGTCATATCATTTATTACATCAGCTGCCCAAAGTGCAGTGATCTCACCAAAGCTATGACCTATTAAATAATCCTCTTTATATCCTCTATTCTTTAATACCCTATATAGCCCACCAGATACAGCAGCTAAAGCTGGCTGAGTATTATTAGTGCTTGTAAGCTCATTCTCGTATTTATCTAGATCTTTATTTAAAAGAGTCTTTGGATAGACATATGAAGAAACCGGTTCTTTTTCCATATCTATCATGGTATTATCTACGATTTCAAACATATCCTGAACTTCTTTATAGCTTGCTGTGACATCTGAAAGCATATTTGCATATTGAGAGCCTTGCCCTGGGAATAAGGATACAACCTTTAAATTATCTCCTAAAGCTCTTTCTCTATAGAATATATCTTGTTTATTCCAAAATTGTTTATCATTAGATTCAAGCTCTTCTAAAGCATCATATAGCTTATCCTTAGCTTCTAAAACATTCTTTGCAACAAACCCTAATCGAACATGATCATGGGGTATAACGTTGTTATAAAGCTCATTAAAATGATCTGTGTCTCCCATTTCAAATTTATCTATGCTCTCTTTGCAATCTTCAATCAAGCCTTCTTTAGTCTTATTGTGAAGATAAAGCCCTACTGGAGATTGATTTATACGCAAAAACTCTTCATTGTTGTTCTCATATTCTCTTGCAATTACGTGAAAATTTGTACCTCCAAATCCAAATGCGCTTATACCAGCTCTTCTTAATGGATTATTCTTATTTACAAGCCATGGTTTAGGTCTATTACTCAAGAAGAAAGGAGAATTAAGCAGTTTTGCTGTAGGCTTCTTGATATTAATAGTTGGAGGCAGGGTTTTATGGTAGAGTGCCATAAGAGCCTTTATTAAGCTTGCAGCACCTGATGTAAGTCGTGAATGGCCTATTTGGCTCTTTACACTACCTATCAATATTGAATGCTCTTTAACATTAAATTCGCTAAAATATTCTTTTAGTGCATCTATCTCACATTCATCACCTGCAGCTGTTCCTGTACCATGAGCTTCTATCATGCCTAATGTATTTGGGTCAATTCCTGTATCTTTATATGCTCTCTCTAGTGCAAATAATTGACCTTCTTTTCTTGGGGCAAATATGCTCTTTGCTTTTCCGTCAGAAGATGAGCCTACAGATTCAATAACTCCATAAATACGATCTTTATCCCTAATGGCATCTTCTAAGCGCTTTATAACAACCATACCAATGCCATCCCCTAAAATAATCCCATCAGACTTTTCATCAAAAGGCTTTGATTCATTAGAAGGAGCGATTGCAGGAGTTTTAGCAAATGCTATAAATGAATAGGGTGTGCAGTCGATCATAACCCCTCCAACTAACATAGCATCGCAATCACCAGACTCAAGCTCATTTATGCCGTATTTTAAAGCAGCAAGACTTGAAGCACAGGCTGCATCAACTGTGCAGTTAGTTCCATATAAATCAAATCTGTTTGCTATACGCCCTGAAGTTACATTTGGAAGTGCACCAGGATTACAATCCTCGTTCCATTCAAACTCTGAATCCTTCATCCTCTCTATTACCCTATCTATTAAATGTTCAGGTACATGGCTGTTTTCCATTATTTTTCTATATTTATGCTCCATTAGACGCTGACTTAAGGAGAAAGCATTTTTACCGATATTTGATGCTAAAATTACTCCAGTTTTATTCCTATTAAAAGGCTTAGCATCCTTTCCTAGCATATTTGCATCAAGCAATGCCTGCTTTGCTACAACTAAAGCAAATAACTGATCTACAGATATAGATTCCATAACTCTTGGAGGTATACCAAATTCTAATGAATCAAATGGTACAAAATCTATAAGACCTGCTTTAGTTCCATAAGTCTTATCCTTAGCTTGAGGGTCAGGATCGTAAAATTCATTTAAATCCCAAAAATTCTCAGGCACTCTTATTATGCTATCTTTACTTGCTAAAATATTACTCCAATACTCGCTTAAATCCATTGCTTCAGGGAAAATAGCACCTATTCCAACAACAGCAATTTGCGTTTTCATATTAAAACCCCTTCCTAAGTTAATTCTTTACATAATTGTGCTTACTCTCACAAAGAAAATCTTATCCTTCGATTTAAGTAAGTATGATCTCATCTTTTAATAGCAGCTGAATGCTTAGTATAAAAATTAGTAAACTCTGTTCTCTTTCAGAAAAAACATTTTTTGCTCTTAATGCATTTAAAAATTTTGATACAGCTTTAGCATTAAAAATCTTACCTCTATTTAAATTTTCTTCTAACAGGCATGAAATAAGTTGTTCATTTTGTAAGATTTTAGAGCAATTAATAGGTGCTCTAAAAGGAAATTTTTTTCTATCTAAAAACTCTTTAGGTAAATACCTTGACGCAAGTTTTTTTAATAAATATTTCTCATTCAATACGTTTATCTTAAATTTATCTTTAAGAGAAAATGCAAAATCTGCTATTTTATTATCTAAAAAAGGAAATTTGCCCACCACCCCATTTGCCATAGAAATGCAATCTCCTTGTATTAGTAAAAGATAATTATTTAAAAAAGTCTTTATCTCTAAATACTGGGCTTTTGCTATATTTGAAAAATCCTCATAAGAACTTGGCAAATCCTCTTTTATTTCCATCTTATAATCATAATCTTCTATCTTTTTTTTCACATCTTCATCAAAAAATTGAAAGCAAAAATCTCCAAATTTAAATCTAGTTATATGAGAGGAAAATAATTCCTTTAATTTTACCTTGTTAAAAAATGAAGATAACCCTGCTGCATTTAAATTCTCATATCCATTTACATAAGAATACAATCTTTTATATAACATAGATCTTCTTACAGATAAAGGATCTCTTTCGCAAAACTCCCTTATTTTTACTTCTTTAAAGATATCGTATCCTCCAAACAATTCATCAGCACCTTCTCCAGATAAAACAGCGTCAAATCCATCCTCTTTTACAAATTTCGATAAAAGAAACATAGGCACAAGACTAGTCCTTAAGATAGGCGTCCTTATTAATTTAACTACCTCATCTATATTTGAGATGATATCATCATCTGAAATCATTAAGCTTTTATGATGGCTGTTTATAAAATCCGATATCATATTTTGATATTTTTCTTCGTCATAATCTTCATTTTCAAAACATATGGAAAATGTATTTAATCTATCCTTTGAATGCTTAGAAGCTATGGCACAAATTAAGCTAGAATCAAGACCTCCGCTTAGATAAAAACCATCCTTTTTATCATCTTCCAATCTCTTTCTTATGGAATCATTTAAAAGAGCATCTAATTCTTCAATTAGTTCTTCTTCTTTTTTCTCATCCTTATCTTGCAGTATAGATATATTAAAATATCTTACGCTCTCTAAGCTTCCATTTGAAAACACAAGGTAGCTGCCAGGCTCTACGTTCTTTATATTCTCATAAAGAGTATGATCCCCTAAGCTTGACCATGTGGACGAAACATCCCTTAAGCATCTTGAATCTATTTTATTATCCTCTATAATGCTCTTTAGTGAATTTATCTCAGAGCTAAAGAATATATTTTCATCTATCTTGCTATAGAACATAGGTTTTTGACCAAATCTATCCCTTATAAGCATTAATTTATCTTTACTCCTATCTAAAATCACCATGGAGAATTGACCATTTAATCTAGAAAATAACCCTTCTCCTTGCTCTTTATAGAGGTTCATTATAGATAGGTCGTCTATAGTTTTAGAAGCTTCATCTTTTTGAAATCCTTTTACATCATAAATGACTCCATCGATTCCAATTACAACCTTCTCGTCCTCGCTTACTATGAATTTACTATATAACCTATCCCAAGATGAAAATATAAGTCCATAAAGAGCTATATCCTTATCATTATAGAAGACCTCAACGTTAGATCTCTTATAATTCATAGATGAAATCATCTTTATAGCATCTTCTTTAAAGTTATTTATAGATCCGTAATACCCTGCTATTCTATTCATAAATCACTATCCTTTAATAAAGCTCGTTTTATCTTTCCATTAAAGGTCTTTGGAATCTCTCTTATTACTTCAATGATATGAGGCCTTTTAAATGGAGGTAAAACTTGTTTTAAATCTTCATTTAAATTTAATATGCCACGAGTTTCATCTTTTAATACAACATAGGCTTTTATCTTAACATCATCAACATCTTTATGCCATTCCACAACAGCAGACTCTAATATATTTTCACATTTATTTATCTTATTCTCTATCTCAATTGGGCTTATCCTGTGACCTAAATACTTTATCAAATCATTTTTTCTGCCGACTATATAAATATAGCCATCCTCATCCTGATAAGCGAGATCACCAGTATATAACCATCCATCTTTTATTTTTTCCTCTGTTGAATCTATATCATTAAGATAACCTTTCATTATGTTGTCGCCTTTTGCTACTATCTCACCTGTCATACCTAAAACTACATCTCTTCCAAGGTCATCTACAATTCTTATGTCAACCCCTTTAATTGCCTTTCCACAGGACCCTTTTTTTAAAAAGAGCATATCAGGCTCTAAGTACGTAAGCCTTGCACTTGCTTCTGTTTGACCATACATAACATAAAGCTTTAAATTTAAATTTAAATCTAAAAGAGCCTTTAGGTCATTAAAGGAAGTGGACTCACCTGCAAAAGTCATATATTTAAGATTTAGAAATGGTTTATCAGATATATTATCCTGCTTTAACAAAATATTTAAATAAGATCCTACAGTGGAAAAACCGCTAAAATTGTTAGCTTCTAGTGTCTTTAGTATATTCTGAGGAAACATGGTATCCTGGCTTATATACAAGAACCCTCCTGCTTTAACATGAGTTAACAGTAAAGAATTGCCATAAGAATATCCAAAGGATAAGGTCACAAGAAGGCTATCCTTATCATTTAACTTTAAATAATCTAAAATAGATGATGTATTTGCATCTAAGTTTTTATGGCTTAACATAACTCCCTTAGGTTTTGCGGTAGTGCCTGAAGTGTATAGTATAAGAGCAGTATTATCATCATCAAAATCCTTAGTATTAAAATCTAAAATATCTAAATCAAAGGCTATTTTGTCTATCTCAATCATCAAGATACCATTTAAATCGATGTGTTTATTTAAATAAGCTGATTTAAATTTAGTGCTTATTAAGCATTTAGCCTGTGAATCTTCTAGTATATATTGGATATTTTCAACGTTCATAGATACATTTATAGGAACCACAACCGCACCTAAAAATAATAAAGCAAAATAAGCGATTATATATTCTGCAGAATTATCTATATATAAGACAACATTATCCTTCTCAGAAACCCCATGCTCTTTTAATATCTTAGAGAAGCTTCTAGATGCACTATAAATTTCCTTATAAGTCCAATATCTTCCTTTGCTGTAAACTAAATCATTCATAGGAAACCTAGAATAACTATCTTGCAAATATTTTTGAATATTTCCCATCTATATCCAATTTCACTTCCTTTTCAATCCCTTTACTTTAATTTCTCTTCAATGCTCATAGCTGTTTTTTCCTGATTTTCACTTAAAACAATCCTATTTAGAGCATCTTCTCTCGTCATAACCCCTTCTCTTACAAGTTGAGCAAGCTCAAGAGCATATGGATGAAATCCATATTTTTCAAAATGTTTTTTAATGGCATAAGAATTCATAAGGCAATTTGTGCTATTTAAATCTGTATTTTTAGGTCTCTCCCAGCCAAATTTTGAGATAGTATCAAAAATTGCATCTTCATTATAAGTATGGCTTGGAAAAGGATAAAATAAAGAAGGTAATGAATCTTTATGCTCTTCAATAAATTCATCAGTTAAATAAAATGGACCATACTCTTCACCTAACCCATTTATAACCTTTTGCTTTAATGATTTAAACATGGTCTTAACCATATTAGGATCAAAATTTACTATTTGCTTACTCATCCCTATCTGACCTGGGGTCCATCCAAAGCTTATAAGAGGGATTTTTCTAAGTATAGCTTCTTTATAAGCCATAGACTTAACTATCCCAATGCAATGAGTACATACTGAACTTGCCCTCTCTAGAGATTTTTTAGGCAACTTATCATCGCTTTCAGCAAATCTAAATAATTTCTTCATTTTCATAAAAGAAGGTGAAATTATTATATTATCTGCAACAAGATTCTTAGTTATAACCCTTATATTTTCAAAGGTTTTATCAGATAAAAAACCGTTGTCAAAGGTCATGGTGAGCACTCTTAAACCATATTTTTCTCTAAGCAAATATAAGGTGTATGTGCTATCTTTTCCCCCGCTATAGGCTAAAAGAACATCATAATCACCCTGACCTTTATATTTATCTAGATTTGCTTCTTCTCTCTTTATAGCATCCTTTTTATTTACTTCTTTTTCGTAGTTTATACAATAATTACATACGCCTTCTTCATTTAAAGAAACAGAAAACATATTATCAGATAACACACATTTCTTACAATATTTCATAAACTTCACCACTTTCAATAGTACTTATCCTAATTAAGGGTTAAAAATTCTAACCCTCAAGTTACTAAAAACCCTATGATTTAACTCATCTTTTTTCTTTCAATAAAGCAAGACATGAGATTTATTGTATCTAAGTTTTCATGAACTATCTCCCTATCATCAATGGTTATGTCAAAATTATGCTCAAGAAAAGAAACTATTTCCATTATACCTGTTGAATCAAGTACACCAATTTCAGAAAAGGATGTATCATTTTTAATATCATCTTCTGTAAAACCAAATAAAAAATTTTCAAATAAATAATTTCTAATTTTATTTATATTATCTTGTTTCATTTCGCCCATTTTTATCCTCCTATTTTTATACAAATAGCAGCAGCATTTCCCATTTTATTATAACCAGCAAAAATTGCTATATCCCCTTTATGAATTTTTCCATCATAAGAATTATTTAAATTATTTATGCACCTAAAAGGTAAATCGCACTTAGTAAAATTTACAATCATAGAGAGAGAAGTAAGCATGGATGCAGAAAAGCTTTCACCAAAAAACCTCTTAGGCATAAAAACAGGAATGCCTTCGTACAATGTATCATTTAAAGTGCCTTTTTCAAAAGTGTAAAAATCATTAGTTAAATAAGAATCGGATACAAAAAAATTCACATCTTTAGAATCTATATTTGAATCCTTCAAAGAATTCACTATAGCATTTTTAAATGCGTTTTTTATATTCTTATCCCTTGCAAACCCTACTCCCAAAATTTCACAAAGTCCATTAACATCATTAGTATCATCAGATTTTAACCTTAACTTCATAGAAATAGCTGCTTCAGAATATATTATTTCATGGGATCTTTCTTCTATTTCAATAAGTCTAATATGTTCATCAGAAACTGAATCAAAAGCACACACAATCATCTCATCTACCATCTCATCCCTTAAAGAAACCATAGCCTGCCAAATAGCATATAAAGAAGCATAAGAGCCTCCAAAGAAGTGATTTGTAATTCCATTTATACCAAACTCTATGCAAGATAAAGAATTTGGCATGTTGCAAATAGAATGTGTAAATTGCATGGGGCTTGCAAACCATGGATTTTTTAAAGTCTTTATTTGATTTAAATACTTTGTTCCAGATTCAAGACAGGCATACTTAGATACAGTCATAAGCCCTAGGTCATAACATTTTTTATGATCTTTACTTTCGAAAAGCTGACCAACAGCATGGACACATATCTGACTGCTTCTGTCTATATAAGTTTTTGTTTTATAATTATTTGTATAAAAGTTAAAATCTTTTATCTTATTAAATTTATTTGTCAATATTTTATCATTGCTTTGAACTTTATCTTTTATAGAACATATATCATTTCCATATGGCATCATAGCCCCTGTTGAAACAATCTCAACTCTAGGCTTCATTTTCATATCCATTCCTTAACAATATGCTGACGTTTGTCCCACCAAATCCTATTGAATTAGTCATGCCATATGGTATTTTTGTTTTTATAGATTTTTCAAAGCAATATTGTAAATCACAATCAGGATCGAAGCCATTAAAATTAGCTGTTGGATGAACTTCCCCTTTATTCATTTGCAATATAGTCAAAATCAATTCAATTAACCCCCCTGCCCCTAAAGTATGTCCAATTAATGACTTTGAAGAATTAATTAGCAAATTATATGCATGATTTCCAAATAGGCTCTTTATTACACGAGTTTCTAATTCATCGTTTAACTTTGTCCCAGAACCATGAACATTGATATACTTTATCAACTCTTTAGAAATATCTGCCATTTTAATAGCCCTGTTCATAGCTTTTTCTAAGGAAATACCAGTTGGTTCAGGAGATGTCACATTGTATCCATCGTTATATACCCCATAACCTAAAATATCTGCAAAAGATTTAACATTTCTTTTTTTCGCACTATCAATATTTTCAAATATAGCAACCCCAATTCCATCTGCTAAATCCGTCCCCGTCCTTGCCATTGAAAATGGGCTTATATGATCTTTAGATAATGCCCCTAGAGTCTTAAGTCCATTTTCAGGAGATTTAGTCCTTATGTCATATGCAGCTACAATCACCACATCTGTCTTATCATCTCCTATCAATTGACATGCTGTCACCACAGCATTAGCACTAGATGCGCAGGCCATAGAGTTGCATATAACAGCATTTTTTATACCATATATCTGCTGCAAATACGAAGCAATGTAATTTCCCCCAGCTTTAATACTATCTAAATCATCCTCTTCCCAAAAGGAGGTTTCAAAAAAATTAGACGTAATAATCAGGCTTATTCCGTCCTTTTTTTTAGGATTGATGTTTGCTTTTAATAATGCTCTATCTATTACTTTTTTTATGGACTGACATACTTCATACAAAGAATTTCTATCTATACATACAGCCCATTGTTGAGATGAAGGGTCTGTAAATCCTTTTGTCAAATTAAGGTTAAAGCTTTCTTCTGTGCCAGCAATAGTTTGCATTGCATAACCTGTGATTGAACACTTTACTCTACAAGCCATATAAAATATATTTCCTTTCTCAAATAAATAAGAATGTAATAATCAATTGTAAATTAAAATTAATCATATCCTAATTGCTGAAAAATCTAACTTAATTATAGTAAAAAAATCTTATTTTGTCAATAATTATATTTATTAATCGAATTTATTTAATAACACCATAGTTTTTATAAAAATATTTTAATTTATCAAAAAATAAATTAAAATATAATATTAAATTAACTTATAAATTAAAGCTTTTATATATAAATTATCTTTTAAATGCTCAATATATAATAAATTACCATATGTTGCTTAATAATACATAATAAGCATCATTAAAACCCCCTATTTAGTATTAAAATAAAAATAAAAACTAAAAAAATAAAAGCTTAAAATATCGAATAATTATTCAATATTTTAAACTTTTATTTTTTAATATCTCTATTTAGTACCAAATAATCTATCTCCTGCATCCCCTAATCCAGGCACTATATATCCCCTATCATTTAGCTTATCATCAATAGCTGCCACATATATATCAACATCAGGATGCTCATCTGATACTTTTTTAATCCCTTCAGGAGCAGCTATTATGCACATCAATTTTATGTTTTTTGCTCCTCTTTTCTTTAAAAGCCATAAAGAATCACATAAAGAACCTCCTGTTGCAAGCATTGGATCTGTTATGATACAATATCTTTCATTTATATCCTGAGGAAGTTTACAAAAATACTCAACAGGCTTTAAAGTCTCTTCATCTCTATAAAGACCAATATGACCAACCTTAGCTGCAGGTATTAATTTTAACATTCCGCCAACCATGCCAAGTCCAGCTCTTAATATAGGAATTATAGCTATTTTCTTTCCTGATAATGTCTTACACTTAGCCATGCAAATAGGAGTTTCAACTTCTATATCTTCAACCTGCAAATCCCTTGTGACTTCATATGCCATAAGCATAGCAACTTCCTCCACAAGTTCCCTAAAATCCTTTGCACCAGTATTTTTATCCCTTATAAATGCCAGCTTATGCTGTATTAAGGGATGAGATACTTGAACTATTTTACTCATTTTCATACCCTCTTAAAATTAATATATTTATTTTCTATGGAGGTAATCTTATCTATCCTAACTTGATGCCTGCCGCCTTGAAATTTTGACTTTAAAAAAGTATTTACAATTTCTATAGCAAGACCATCACCAACTATCCTTGCTCCAAAAGTTAAAACATTTGCATTATTATGCTCCCTTGATAAACGAGCACTGTATAGATCACAACATTGGGCTGCTCTAATCCCCGGAATCTTATTTGCAGCATAATTCATTCCAAGTCCAGTACCGCAAATTAAAATTGCAAAATCGGAAATACCATCTACAACATCATAAGCAGCTTTTTCAGCAAAATCAGGATAATCACATGATACCTCCACATATGTTCCCCTATCTAATACATCATACCCATCTGTAATTAAATTTTTTAAAACAATCTTCTTTAATTTAAATCCTGCATGATCGCTTGCAATAGATACTTTCATAAGTTCACCTCTAATAAATTAGTCAAATATATAGTAACATAGAAACAAAATAAATTTTCAAGTGTATTAAAAAAAGTAGTTTGTTATTTATAAAAAGGATGCTTCCAACATGGAAACACCCTCAACTTTGACAAATTAAAACTTTTTCGATTTTTAAAAGAACAAAAATTATCTCTTTGAAAACTGAGGAGCTCTCCTTGCTTTTTTAAGACCATATTTCTTTCTTTCTTTCATCCTTGAATCCCTTGTTAAAAAACCAGCCTTTTTTAACTCAGGTTTAAGATTTCCATCAGATTTTACAAGTGCTCTTGAAATACCATGTCTTATTGCTCCAGCTTGACCTGAAATACCTCCACCATATATGTTAACAAGAACATCATATTTTCCTTTTGTAGAAGTAAGCTCTAAAGGCTGATTTACGATCATCCTCAAAGTCTCAAGTCCAAAATAATTATCCATATCTCTCTTATTTATTATAACTTTACCATCTCCTGGTAAAAGCCTAACTCTTGCTATAGCTTTTTTTCTTCTACCTGTTGCAAAATATTGAACTTTAGCCATATCTTAAACTCCTTTCTTAATACTTTAATTCAAGAACTTCTGGTTTTTGTGCCTGGTTTTCATGATCAGGACCTTTATATACTTTTAATTTCGTAAGCATCTTTCTTCCTAATGGTCCTTTTGGCAACATTCCTCTTACAGCTTCCTTGAATATAAATTCAGGTTTTTTTGCAATAGCTTCTTTATAAGGAGTTTCTTTTAATCCCCCTGGAAATTGTGAATGATGCCTTAACATCTTCTGATTTAACTTATCTCCAGTTAAAACTATCTTTTCACAATTAACAACTATCACATAATCTCCAGTATCAACATGCGGTGTAAACGTAGGTTTATGTTTACCTCTTAATATCATAGCAATCTGGCTAGCCGCTCTACCTAATGGCTTACCTTCTACATCTATAACATACCATTTGCGCTCAACTTCATTAGGTTTAGCTAAGTATGATTTCATATGATTTCCTCCTAAAATTATTGCAATATATTTAAAGACCCGGGGCAAGTGGATCTATTATTCAAAATCAACAATTAACATTATAGTATAATTACAAAGGTGTGTCAAACATTAAATTGCTTAAACTCGCCTATCTCAATATATTATTGATAATACACTTCCTCAAGACAAAGCCCGTTTGCAGGAAGAGTCTTGCATAGAGGATTTCTTATTAAAGTCTTAAACATCTCATCTATATCACAAGGCTCTATCTTCTTTGTTCCACAACTAAGCAACACTCCACTGATTATTCTTGCCATATTATACAAAAAACCATCAGCTGTTATATAAATTTTAACTAAATTTTCTTCTCTAGCTATTTTAATATCTTTTACTGTTCTATAGGGATTCTTAGAGATGCTCCCTGTATTTCTAAATACGCTAAAATCATGTAACCCTATCATATACTCTGAAGCGTCCTTCATCTTATCTATATTTAAATTAGATTTAACAACATAGCAGAAGTTTCTGTAAATAGCACTTCTCACATTTCTAATGGCTATTGTATATGAGTAAGTCTTTAAAGTAGCATGATATCTTGAATGAAAATTATCACCTGCAAGCTTTGAATTTAAAGCTACAATATCAGGAGGAAGCATATTATTTAGAGCTAAATATATCCTCTCTGGTTCAATTGTGGTATTAGTATGAAAATTACAGGTATATTTCTTAGCATGAACCCCTGCATCTGTACGCCCACACCCTATTAATTCAATTTTTTCTTGCACCAACTCTGATAACTTACTCTCAACCACATCCTGAATTGAAACAGCATTATTTTGTTTCTGCCATCCATTATAATTCGTACCTTCAAATTCTAAAACAAGTTTAATATTCATACAAACCTACTTCCTATACAAAGCGATAAATAAATTAAGCTTACAATAAATGCAATATAATCCTTAGATAAATAAACTAACTTTTTAACCCTGGTTCTACCTTCTCCCCCTCTATAACACCTTGCTTCCATAGCCATAGCAAGTTCATCTGCCCGCCTAAATGAGCTTATAAATAAAGGGATCAATATAGGTATTAAATTCTTCGCTTTTTTTATTATATTTTTGCTATCAAGCTCAGCTCCTCTTGACATCTGTGCTTTCATTATCTTATCTGTTTCATCCATAAGTGTTGGAATAAACCTCAGAGCAATGGTGAGCATCATAGCAATTTCATGAGCTGGAAGCCCAATCCTCCTAAATGGATTTAACAAATTTTCAATACCATCTGTAAGCTCAATTGGAGATGTTGTAAGAGTCATTATAGATGTACCTATTATCATAAACAAAAGCCTGAATATCAAAAAAACAGTCCTTATTATGCTTTCTTCATATATATTAAAAGGACCTAATGTAAATACAATCTTCTCACCAGTTGTAAAGAACAAATTTAAAACAGATGTAAAAATTATGAGATACACTATGGGCCTTAATCCTCTTACAATAAACTTAAATGGTATTTTAGATATCATTATACAAAAAATCACATATACCATAACTATAATATATGCATAAATATTATTTACCAAAAACAGACCTACTATAAACATCATAGTAGCAATTATTTTTGTCCTAGGATCTAATCTATGAATAAAAGAATCAAGAGGCAAATATTGCCCAATTGTTATATCCTTAAGCATAAGACACCTACTTTCCAAGCTGAAGCTTGATAGCACAAACCACATCTTCAAGTTTAAAAATATTATCATCTATATCAAAATTATTTTTTATGAGTTCTCTTATTAATAAAATCGTTTGAGGCACATCAAGCCCAATGCTTTGAAGCAATTCCACATTTTTAAACACATTAATAGGAGTGTCAAATAAAATATTTTTCCCATTTTCCATAATCAAAACCCTATCAGAAAACTCAGCAATATCATCAATATTATGAGACACCAATATTATTGTATTTTTATATTCTTTGTGTAATTTATTTATATTATCTAAAATATTCATCCTAGACTTAGGGTCAAGGCCTGCTGTAGGTTCATCAAGTATTAAAACCTTAGGCTCCATTGCAACTATTCCTGCTATGGATACTTTTCGCTTTTCCCCACCACTTAATTCAAAAGGAGAAAGATCTTTAAACCTCTCAAAAGGAAGCTCAACAAGATCCATAGCCCTTCTTACTCTCTTATCTATTTCATCATCGCTAAGACCTAGATTTTTAGGACCAAAAGCTATGTCCTTTTCCACAGTTTCTTCAAAAAGCTGGTATTCAGGATATTGAAATATTAATCCAACCTTTTTTCTTATATCGCTTAATTTAATTTTTTTTGATGAAATATCTTCACCATCTACTAAAATTTGACCACTTTCAGGCTTTAATAAACCATTCATATGTTGTATAAGCGTAGACTTACCAGAGCCTGTATGTCCAATTAGACCTATAAATTCACCATCATTTATTTTAAAACTCACATCATTCAAAGCTTTTTTTTCAAATGGTGTATCCTTCATATAAACATAGTTTAAATTTTTAACTTCAATTGACATAACTCTTTCACCAACTCATCAATAGTAAGTATATCCTTAGGTAGATTTATATTACTCTTTCTAAGTTCATAAGCAATTTCTGTTGCCTTTGGTACACTAAGTCCAATCTCCCTCATGGTTTCAACATCGCAAAAGACTTCTTTAGGAGAGCCAGATTTTATAATCTTTCCTTTATCCATCAAAATTATTTCATCAGATTCCGTTGCTTCTTCCATGTAATGAGTTATCAATACAATTGTAATATTATAATCCCTATTTAATTCCTTAATTATAGATAAAATATCCTTCCTTCCAACAGGGTCAAGCATAGCTGTCGGTTCATCAAATACTATACAATCAGGTCTCATAGCAAGAACCCCTGCAATTGCAATCCTTTGCTTCTGACCTCCTGATAGCATGTGAGGAGCATGCTTCTTATATTTTTCCATACAAACTTTATGTAAAGATTCATCTACTCTTTCCACTATTTCTTTTGGATCAATACCTAAATTTTCAGGACCAAACGCTACATCCTCTTCAACAATAGTAGCTACAATTTGATTATCTGGATTTTGAAAGACCATACCAGCTTTATTTCTTATAGACCAGACCATATCATCATCAGATGTATCCATACCACAAACGAATACTTTTCCTTCAGTGGGTTTTAATAGTACATTTATATGCTTTGCAAGGGTAGACTTTCCAGAACCATTTTTACCTAAAATAGATATAAACCTACCCTTTTTAATATCCAAAGTCATATTATCAATAGCCAATTTTATATTTTGTTGTTCATTATCATCTGAATATTTATAAGTAACATCCCTAAACATGACCATATTTTCCATAAAAAACTCCCTTTAGGCTAAAACTATTAAGGGATTAAGTTTAAATCACTTAACCCCTATAAATCATACCAACATGAGTATTGCCATTTCAGCTCCATCTCCTCTTCTTTGCCCTGACCTTACTATTCTGGTATATCCGCCATTTCTATCTGAATACTTTTTAGCAACATTTTCAAATAAATTTGCTACAACGCCCTCTTCAGTTACATAAGCTAAAACTTGTCTTCTTGCATGAAGATCTCCACGCTTTGCAAGAGTTATCATCTTTTCAGCTAAAGACCTAGTTTCCTTTGCTCTTGTAACTGTAGTTTCAATTTTACCTGTCTTTAAAAAACTAGTAACTAAATTTCTAAGCATTGCAATTCTTTGATCAGTTGGACGTCCTAATTTACGCTCCCAAGCCATTTAAATCTACCTCCTTCAATAGAAAAAATTCTACTCTTCACTTTCTTTAAGGCTTAATCCTAATTGTTTTAATTTTTGCTCAACTTCCTCAAGAGATTTCTTACCAAGATTTCTGACCTTCATCATATCCTCAATAGTTTTATTTGCAAGTTCCTGTATTGTATTAATACCAGCTCTTTTTAAACAATTATAACTCCTAACTGATAAGTCAAGCTCTTCGATAGTCATCTCTAGAAGTTTTTCTTTTGTATCCTCAGCTTTATCCTTTAATATCTTAAGATCATTGCTTTGATCTGTCAGTGTCAAAAATAAATTAAAATGCTCAATCAAAATCCTGGATGATAAACTAATAGCATGCTCAGGGCTAATAGTTCCATTAGTCCATATTTCAATAATCAATTTATCATAATCAGTAACCTGACCTACCCTTGTATTTTCAACATAAAAATTAACTCTCTTAACTGGAGAATATATAGAATCTACAGCAATAGTTCCTATAGGCATATCATCATGCTTATTTTTATTTTGCATAACATATCCTCTTCCTCTATTCACCTGTATCTCCATATATAGCCTCCCGTCATTATCAAGAGTAGCAATATACAAATCTTCGTTTGCGACTTCTACAGCACCATCAGTTATTATATCTTTTGCTAAAACTACGCCAGGTCCTTTGCTATCTATATATATTTTTTGAGGACCATCCACATTCATTTTTAAAGCTAAACTTTTTATATTTAATATAATCTCTGTTACATCCTCTTTTACGCCTTTTATGGTTGAAAATTCATGAAGCACTCCGTCTATTTTTATATTATTTGCAGCAACACCAGGAAGAGAAGATATCAATATTCTCCTTAATGCATTTCCTAAAGTAATGCCATAGCCCCTTTCAAGAGGCTCAACTACAAACTTTCCATAAGTAGATATATCATTCTTTTCAACACATTCTATCTTGGGTTTTTCAATTTCCAACATTTATTAATAAACCCTCCTTTTTTTTCCTCTTTAAAAAACAAATATCATAATATTTGTTAGGTACCTTGAGCGAGGGTAACTGATTTTTATTACTTACTATATAACTCTATTATCAACGTCTCATTTACTGGTATTGTAATATCTTCTCTTGGAGGCATTGTTACGACTCTGCCCTTTAAATTTTCAAAGTCTGATTGTAACCATGATGGAACAACCTTTGGATTTGCAGCAAAAACTTTAAACTTTTCAAGCGATTTGCTCTTTTCTTTTACAGAAATTTCATCATTTACATTTACTTTATATGATGAAATATCAACTTTTCTTCCATTCACTAAGAAATGACCATGTGTAACTAACTGCCTTGCTTGTTGCCTTGAATCTCCATAACCTAATTTAAATACTACATTATCTAATCTAAGTTCAAGTAGTCTAAGCAAGTTCTCACCTGCAATACCTTTTAAATTAGATGCCTTATCATAATATCTTCTAAATTGATTTTCCAGCACTCCATAAATTCTCTTAGCTTTTTGCTTTTCTCTAAGCTGAACACCATATCCAGATAATTTCTTTCTGTTTTTTCCATGTTGTCCTGGTGCAGATCCTCTCTTTGTTACAGCACATTTGTCTGTGTAACATCTATCTCCTTTTAAAAATAACTTTATTCCTTCTCTTCTACATAACCTACAAACTGGTCCAGTATACCTTGCCATCTAATACACCTCCTAAACTCTTCGTCTCTTTGGCGGCCTGCATCCATTATGTGGTATAGGTGTTACATCTTTTATAAGAGTAACCTCTAATCCTGCCGCTTGAAGTGACCTGATTGCAGCTTCTCTGCCAGATCCAGGCCCTTTTACATATACTTCAACACTTCTAAGACCATGTTCCATAGCAGACTTTGCAGCTGTTTCTGCTGCAGATTGAGCAGCAAATGGAGTGCTTTTTCTTGAGCCTTTAAATCCTAGAGCTCCAGCACTGGACCAAGATAGTGCATTTCCAATTTTATCTGTTATGGTCACGATAGAATTATTAAAAGTGGAATTAATATGAGCACATCCAACTTCAATATTTTTCCTCTCTTTTTTCCTTCTGACCTTTTTGGTTTTAGCTGCTGCCATTAATTTTCCTCCCTATTTTAAAGATTATTTTTTCTTCTTCGCTCCTACTGCGCCCTTTGATGGACCTTTCCTTGTACGGGCATTTGTCTTCGTTCTTTGACCTCTCACAGGAAGTCCTTTTCTATGCCTTATACCTCTATAACATCCAATCTCCACGAGTCTCTTTATATTAAGCGCTACATCTCTTCTTAAATCGCCTTCTACTTTAAGATTTTTAATATAATCTCTCAATGCATTAACTTCAGTTTCATTTAAATCTTTCACCCTTGTATCTGGGCTTATCTCAGTAGATTTAAGAATTTTCTGTGAAGTTGGAAGTCCAATGCCAAATATATATGTCAAAGCTACTTCAATTCGCTTCTCCTTTGGTAAGTCTACTCCAGCTATTCTAGCCATTAATGTTTACACCTCCTGGGTATTTTAAAATCAATTTATATAAAAGTTTTAGTTCAGTATAAAATACTGACAGCCGCTTCTAAAACTTAAATAGCTCTATCCTTGTCTTTGCTTGTGTTTTGGGTTTTCGCAGATGACCATTACCCGTCCTTTTCTCTTTATTATCTTGCACTTTTCACAAATTGGTTTCACAGATGGTTTTACTACCATATATAACCCTCCTTATTTTCCTCTCCAAGTTATTCTTCCTTTTGTCAAGTCATAAGGCGATAGTTCAACTTTAACCCTATCACCAGGAATAATCCTAATAAAATTCATCCTAAGTTTTCCAGAAATATGGGCTAAAATTTTATGCCCACTTTCTAATTCTATTTGAAACATAGCATTAGGTAAAGACTCTAATACTTTACCTTCCATTTCAATGACATCTTCTTTTGACATAAGGTATCAAACCTCCTTATTTGAAATAAAAAAATCAATGCTTTTTCTTATGAGCAAATTAGATAACTCTTTTTTTTCAATCAGTCTATCTACAATCTCATTACTTGCCTCATCAAAAAACTTTAAATGCTTAACCTTCTTTTTCTTAGGATTTTCAAGGCGCCTTAATTTACCATCACATATCATCACATAACTATCATCAATTATTGATAACACAATGAAATATTTCCCTTTATCCCGTCCAGCTTTAGAAAACACAAAGTTTCCAATCATACTAATACCTTACCTTTTTAAAACAAAGTTATGATCAAAGGTTTTTCTTCTTGAATAATAATAGTATTCTCATAATGGGCAGATAGACTATTATCAAAAGAAACCACAGTCCAGTCATTGTCAAGTTTTTTAACTCTATAATCTCCAGCATTTACCATTGGTTCAATAGCAAGAGCCATACCTTTTACAAGTTTTGGACCCTTACCTTGTTTCCCAAAATTAGGAACTTGCGGCTCCTCATGTAAATTTCTACCTACTCCATGGCCTACATAATCTTTTACGATAGAAAAATTATTGCTTTCAACAAAATTCTGTATTTCACTTGAAATATCTCCAACTCTGTTTCCAATAGTAGCTTTCTTGATACCAAAAAAAAAGCTTTTTTCTACAACATCTATGAGTCTTTTTGCTTCTTCAGATATATTACCAACTGGAAATGTCCTTGCTGCATCTGCATGAAATCCATCAATATAGGCCCCGCAATCTATACTAACTATATCTCCTTCACGAACCCTTCTTTTCTTATTAGGAATTCCATGAATGACCTCCTCATTGATAGAAATACATAGAGAACATGGAAAGCCATAATACCCTTTAAAAGAAGCCTTAGCACCCAACTGAGTTATAAACTCATCAGCTCTTCTATCAATCTCTTCAGTAGTTATACCTGGTCTTATAATATCTTTGACAAGGTTAAGCGTATTGTATACAATTTCTCCAGCTTTTCGCATGGAATCAATTTCGTGTTGGTTTTTAATCATAATCATTGTAATTTATCTCCTAAAAAATCACATATCTGAGCAAAAATTTCTTCCCTTGTTTTAGTTCCGTCTAATATATGAAATGTGTCTTTACAAGAATAATAATCCTTTAATGGTTTTGTATAATTATCATAAGATAATAATCTAGATTTTACAGTTTCTTCTTTATCATCATCTCTTTGAACCAATTCTCCTTTGCAAAAATCACAAAAGTTTTCTACTTTAGGTGGTTTAGTCTGTAAATGATAAACACAATTGCATTTTATACAAGATCTTCGTTTAGTTATTCTATCAAAAATCACTTGAAAAGGTATTTCAATAAAAAATATTCCATCTAGCCTTGTGTGATTTATATTTAGATGATCCTCCAAAAATTTTGCTTGATTAACAGTTCTTGGATAACCATCCAATATAAAACCTTTGTTTAAAGAACACTTATCCAAAGAAATCTGTACAATTTCATTTACAATTTTATCTGGAACTAAATTACCATTAGAAATATATTGATTAGAAATAATACCAATACTTGTATTAGACATTATTTCCTGTCTAAAAATACTACCTGTTGAAATATATTTAATTCCATATTTAATTACTATCATCTCTGCTTGAGTTCCCTTACCTGCACCAGGAGGACCCATCAATAATATTTTTTTACTCACATTGACCTCATCCAAATTGTACCATTATCTCTTTAAGAAGCCAGCTGTATGTCTCATAGCAAGTTGAGATTCTATTTGCTTAACTATCTCTGTAGCAACCCCAATTACAATGAGCAAACTAGTTCCTCCTAAAGATAGAGAATAATTCTTTGTAATTATAGATGCAATTATTGGAACTACTGCAATTATTCCCGCAAACACCCCTGCAAAAACAGATACTTTATTTAAAGTCCTTTCAATATGTTTTTCAGTTGGTTGACCAGGCCTTATACCAGGAATAAATCCTGAAGATTTATGCATATTTTCAGCCATCTCATCAGGCTTCATTGTTATTAATGTATAAAACCATACAAAAAATATTATAACTATAAACAAGAAAAATGGATAAACAATAGATGAATGATTAAAAGGACTATATGCTCCCTTTAATAATATTTCATTTACTTTGGATGTAGGAAAAAATTGCAATATAACCTGTGGAAATTGCAATACAGAGTTTGCAAAAATTATACCTATAACGCAAGATGCGGTGATGCTTATCGGAATATATGTAGATTGTCCTTTAAACATCTTCCCATTTGCAGCAGTTTTTCCAGCATATTGAACTGGAATCCTTCTCTCAGCAAGGCTAACATATATAACAGAAAGCAACAGTATAATAAACATTGCCACAAATAAAAGTATTAAAATTGCTTGTCTTGTACCTTGATTTAAATTAGCATAGATAGTAGCAAGAGCTCCTGGTAAACGTGAGATGATATTTATAAAAATTATCATAGACACTCCATTACCTACACCATATTGTGTAATCTGGTCAGCAAACCAAACAAGGAAGACCGCACCTGCTGTAAGAGTAAGTATAACTAAAAATTGCCCATAAAAGCTCGTATCTTTAAGTACATTTACTCCTTGAAGCATATTATTCATAATTGCAATTTGTGCAATTGATTGGACTATTGCAAAAATAACCCCTAAATACTTTGTAAGCTCTTGAATTTTTTTCCTGCCTTCCTCGCCTTCTTTTGAAAGCTGTTCAAGCTTTGGAACTATTACAGTCAAAAGTTGAACTATAATGGAAGAGTTAATATACGGACCTACAGCAAGAGCAAATACACTAAAACTTGTTAATCCACCACCAGATAACAGGTTTAAAAAACTAAGAAAGCCTGTGGTTCCTTGTTCATTAATTTTCTGTATAGCTTCTTTATTTATATTTGGAACTGTAAGAATAGATCTACCAATACTAAATATAGCAATTAATACAAGCGTCATAACCAGACGCTTTCTTATTTCTGGAATTTTAATGGCATTTTTTAAGGTAGTTAGCAATTAAATCACCTCAACTTTACCTCCAGCAGCTTCAATTTTCTCTGTTGCAGACTTTGAGAACTTTGATGCTTTAACTGTTAGTTTTTTATTTAAATCTCCATTTCCTAATATTTTAATACCATCTCGTACTTTCCCAATTATGCCATTACTTTTAAGCAATTCTTCTGTAACAACAGTTCCGTCTTCGAATATATTAAGTCTTTCAACATTTATCTCAGTATAATTTTTTGAAAATATATTGGTGAAGCCTCTTTTAGGAATTGTTCTCATAAGTGGCATCTGACCACCTTCAAAACCTGGTCTTACTCCACCACCACTTCTTGATTTTTGTCCCTTTTGACCCTTTCCAGATGTCTTACCAATACCTGACCCTGTTCCCCTTCCAACTCTTTTAGGAGCAAATCTAGACCCTTCTGCTGGTCCTAATTCATGAAGTTTCATTCTGCACCTCCACTAAATCTCTTCTACTTTTAAAAGATATTCTACTTTTTTTATCATTCCTCGCATTTGAGGATTATCTTCACATTCAATAGACTTTCCTATCTTGTTCAATCCCAGAGCAGTAACAGTAGCTATATGATCCTTTTTAGCACCAATTGAACTCTTTTTAAGTGTAACCCTTAATCTAGCCATATTACCTCTCCTAACCTAATATTTCTTCTACGGTCTTCCCTCTAAGCTCAGCTATTTCCTCTGCTGTCCTTAACCTGGATAAACCATCAATTGTAGCACTTACCATGTTTTTTGGATTATTTGAGCCTATTGACTTAGCTCTTACATTTTTATACCCTGCAAGCTCAAGAACTGCCCTTGCAGGTCCTCCAGCTATAACTCCAGTACCTTCATTTGCAGTCATAATATATATCTTTCCCTTTCCAAATTCACCTACAATATCATGAGGTACAGAAGTATCAACTATTGGAACTTTAACTAGATTTTTCTTAGCATCATCTATACCTTTTCTAATAGCTTCAGGAATTTCTATAGATTTTCCCACTCCCACTCCTACGTGACCATTTTCATCACCAATAACAACAAGAGCGCTAAATCTAAAATTTCTTCCTCCTTTAACTACCTTTGTAACTCTATTTATATGAACTACTTTTTCTTTCAAAGTCAATGCACTAGCATCTATTCTCAAATATTTTCCCTCCTTTTAGAATTGCAACCCTGCTTCTCTTGCTCCTTCTGCTAACTCTTTGACTCTTCCATGATATATATATCCGCCTCTATCAAAAACGACTTCTTTAATTCCTTTATCAAGAGCCTTTTTAGCAATATCCTTTCCTATCTTCTTAGCAGCTTCCTTATTGTTTCCAACACCATCAAAATCTTTTCCGACTGATGATGTAAACACAAGTGTAATACCCTTTGTATCATCAATTATTTGAGCATAAATATTTTTATTGCTTCTAAAAACACTTAGACGTGGTCTTTCACTTGTACCAGAAATTTTTTTTCTAATTCTATTATGGCGTTTTTTTCTATTTTCATTTTTACTTTCTTTTTTTACCATAACTTAAGCTCCTTTCTGATCTATTTTTTACCAGTTTTTCCTTCTTTACGCCTTATGCGTTCATCTGAGTATCGTATTCCTTTTCCTTTATAAGGCTCAGGTACTCTCCAAGATCTGATTTCTGAAGCAACTTGACCTACAAGCCCTTTATCTATACCATTAACAACAATCTGATTTGTTGAAGGTAATTCAAATGTGATCCCTTCTACTGGTATTATTTCAACTGGATGAGAAAAACCTAATGTCATGATTAACTTCTTTCCCTGTAATTGAGCTCTATACCCTACACCTTCTAATATTAAAGTCTTTTTAAAACCGTCTGTAACACCTACGACCATGTTATTAATCAAAGTTCTTGTAAGACCAAATAAAGAACTTGCTTCTTTTGAATCTTTATTCTTTGATACTTTAATTTTGGAATCTTCCATTTCAATTTTTACTTTATTGCTGAACTGTTTTTTTATCTCTCCCTTTGGACCCTTAACTGTAACTAAATTATCATCAAATTTTATATTTACACTATTTGGAACATTTATAGGGAGTTTCCCAATTCTAGACATTCACTAAAACCTCCTTATCTAGTTCTACTTCTACCAAACATAGCAAAGTACTTCTCCACCAACTCCATAATTTCTTGCTTCTTTATCTGTGAATATGCCCTTTGATGTAGAAAGTATAGCTATCCCAAGACCATTTAATACCTTTGGAATTTCATCACTTTTACAATATACTCTTAAACCTGGCTTTGAAATTCTCTTTAGTCCAGTGATTACCCTAGTTTTATTTTGACCATATTTCATAGTTATTCTCAACATATTAATTGAACTATCCTCATATTCTTCAACATTTTTTAAATAGCCTTCCTTTACAAGAATATTTGCTATAGCTTTCTTTAAAGTTGAAGAAGGTACCTCTAATACTTCATGTTTAACAGTATTAGCATTTCTAATACGTGTAAGTAAATCAGCAATAGGATCTGTCGTAATCATTTAATGTGCCTCCTTTCATTTTAGCTTTTACCAGCTAGCTTTCTTACATCCTGGTATTTGGCCTTTATATGCTAATTCTCTAAAACAAATTCTACAAATTCCAAATTTCTTAAAAACAGCATGAGGTCTTCCGCAAATTCGGCATCTTGTATAAGCTCTTGTTGAATATTTAGGTTCTTTTTTCCATTTTTCTATTAATGCTTTTCGCGCCACAATATCCCTCCTTTATTGAGCAAATGGCATTCCTAATGATTTTAACAATTCCTTTGCTTCTTCATCAGTATTAGCTGTTGTAACAAAAACTATATCAAGGCCTCTTATTTTATCAATTTTATCATACTCTATCTCTGGAAAAATAAGCTGTTCTTTAATTCCTAAAGAATAATTTCCTCTTCCATCAAATGACCTATCAGATACACCTCTAAAATCTCTAACCCTTGGTAAAGCTATATTCATTAATTTATCTGCAAACTCATACATATTTGATTTTCTAAGAGTGACCTTACAACCTATTGACATGCCTTCTCTTAATTTAAAGTTTGCAATAGATTTTTTAGCCTTTGTGACTACAGGTTTTTGTCCTGCAATGAGGGCCATATCATTGACTGCAGACTCTAAATTTTTTGCATTTTCTTTAGCATCTCCAACTCCCATATTGAGTACAATTTTATCTATTTTAGGCACTTCCATTACATTTTTATAGGAAAATTTCTTCATAAGAGCTGGAACAACTTCTTTTTCATATTTTTCTTGTAATCTGGTCATTACATTACCTCCCTCATCTTAAAGAGTTACTCCACAATGCTTACATACCCTAACTTTTTTACCATCATCTAAAAATTTGTGGCTTATTCTTGTAGGCTTTTTGCACTTATTACAATATAACATTACTTTAGAACTATATATTGGAGCTTCTTTTTTAATTATAGCCGAATGAGTATTTTGTTTGGTAGCTTTTTGGTGTTTTGATACCATATTAACACCTCTGACAATTATCTTGCCTTTTTTTGGCATAACCAAAATGACTTCTCCAGTTTTATTCTTATCCTTACCATTAATCACCATGACAGTATCACTCTTTTTAACATGCACTTTACTTTCCATAGATAAACCTCCTATTACAAAACTTCTGGAGCTAAAGATAAAATTTTAGTAAAATCTTTCTCTCTTAACTCTCTTGCCACAGGACCAAAAATACGTGTACCTCTTGGTTGTTTATCATCTTTAATTATAACTGCAGCATTTTCATCAAATCTTATATAGGATCCATCAGCTCTTCTAAGACCTTTAACAGATCTTACTATCACAGCTTTAACAACTTCTCCTTTTTTAACAACTCCGCCTGGTGTTGCATTTTTTACACTAGCTACAATTATATCACCAATATTGCCATACCTTCTATTAGATCCCCCTAAAACTCTTATGCACATAATCTGTTTAGCTCCTGAATTATCAGCTACCTTTAATCTTGATAACTCCTGTATCATGTATAAACCTCCTTTTAGGTATCATACTTATTTTGCTTTTTCTATAATTTCAACAAGTCTCCATCTTTTATCTTTTGATAAAGGTCTTGTTTCCATGATCAAAACTTTATCATTTATATTTGCTTCATTATTTTCATCATGGGCTTTAAATTTTGTTGTTCTATTAACTGTTTTTCCATACAGTGAGTGCCTTACTCTTGTTTCAACAGCTACTACAATTGTCTTTTCCATTTTATCAGAAACCACTTTTCCAATTCTGGTCTTTCTATTCTTTCTTTCCACTAATAGACCTCCCTTCATTAAAATTAAGCCCTTATCTCTTTTAGCTCTTTTTCCCTTATGATAGTTTTAACTTGGGCTATAGATTTTTTAACTTCTCTTATACGCATAGGGTTTTCTAGTTGTCCTGTAGCTAATTGAAATCTTAAATTAAATAATTCGCTTTTTAAATCTATAAGTTTTACTTGCAGTTCACCAACTTCTGAACTTTTAAGCTTATCTAAATCTCTAGCCTTCATTAATTTCACCACCTACTGCTAATACTTCTTTTTTAATAAATTTTGATCCTATTGGCAATTTATGCGAGGCAAGTCTCATAGCTTCTCTTGCAACATCTTCTTGTACTCCTGATAATTCAAATAAGACTCTTCCAGGTTTAACAACAGCTACCCAATATTCTGGTGAACCTTTTCCAGATCCCATACGGGTTTCAGCTGGTTTTTTTGAAACTGGTTTATCTGGAAAAACTTTAATCCAAAGCTTTCCTCCTCTTTTTATATATCTATTAATTGCTATTCTTGCTGCCTCTATTTGGTTGCTGGTAAGCCATCCACATTCTGTTGCCTGAAGGCCAAAATCTCCATATGCAATAAAGTTTCCTCTTGAAGCTTTACCTTTCATTCTTCCCCGTTGGACTTTACGATGTTTCACTCTTTTCGGCATCAACATAATGAATTCCTCCTTCCCTAATTTGCTGTTCCTATATTCTCATTCTTGGTATTTTTTTTAGTAGGGAAAACTTCTCCTTTATAAATCCATACCTTTACTCCAATTTTTCCATAAGTAGTATCAGCTTCAGCAAATCCATAATCAATATCTGCTCTCAATGTTTGAAGTGGTATTGTTCCTTCATGATAATACTCAGACCTTGCAATTTCTGCGCCTCCAAGTCTTCCTGAGCATGCTGTTTTTATTCCCTTTGCACCGCTCTTCATAGTACGCTGAATTGCTTGTTTCATAGCTCTTCTAAATGAAATTCTCTTCTTTAATTGAGCTGCTATATTCTCAGCTACAAGCTGTGCATCTACTTCTGCATTTTTTATTTCAATTATGTTAATTAAAATAGTTTTGGCTTTTGATATTTTAGCTATCTCTTGTTTTAATCTTTCTATACTCTGACCACCTTTACCTATGATCATTCCAGGTTTAGATGTATGGATACTTATTCTTACCCTTTCAGAAGCTCTTTCAATCTCAACCCTTGATATACCTACTGCAAACAAAGTATTCTTTATATGCTTTCTTATTTTATTATCTTCAATCAAATAATCTGCAAAGTTTTTACTATTTGCATACCATTTTGCATCCCATTCTTTAATTATGCCTACTCTTAAACCATGCGGATGTACTTTTTGTCCCATTCAGTTCCCTCCTTACATTATCATTTTTCTTTTACTACCAAAGTAATATGACTCGATCTCTTATTTATCCTAAAAGCCCTTCCTTGTGCATGGGGTTGCATCCTCTTTAAAATTGGTCCAGGACATACATATGTTTCAGAAACATACAATCTATTAACATCTAAATCATTATTATTTTCAGCATTTGCTACAGCTGATTTTAAAAGCTTTGCAACTGGATAGGCTGCATCTTTTGCAGTAAATTCTAAAATAGCTTTTGCTTCTTGAACATTTTTATTTCGTATAAGATCTAATACAATTGCTACTTTTCTTGGTGAGATTCTTATATACTTTGCAATAGCTTTACCTACACCTTCCACAGTAAAATCCTCCTTTCGATTTTAACTACTTCCTGCCACTAGATTTCTCTGATTTATTGGCATGACCTTTATATGTTCTAGTAAGAACTAATTCGCCTAATTTATGCCCAACCATATCTTCTGTCAAATATACTGGAACATGTTTTCTTCCATCATGCACTGCTATCGTATGACCAACCATTTGTGGAAAGATCGTTGAACTTCTTGACCATGTTTTAATTACCTTTTTTTCACCAGTTCTATTCATTTCTTCAATCTTCTTTAACAGTGATTCCTTAATAAATGGTCCTTTCTTTACTGACCTACTCAAAACTATTTCCTCCTTTCATATTCTCACATTATTTTTTTCTATTGACAATCATTCTATCTGAATACTTATGAGTTTTTCTAGTTTTGTATCCTAATGCAGGTTTTCCCCACGGAGTAAGCGGACTTGGATGCCCAATTGGAGATTTTCCTTCTCCACCGCCATGTGGATGATCTACTGGATTCATTACAGATCCTCTCACTGTTGGTCTGATTCCCATATGTCTTTTTCTTCCTGCATTTCCCAAATTCAATATTTCATGAGTTAAATTTGATACAGTACCTATTGTAGCCCTACATTCAATTCTTACATACCTAACTTCACCACTTGGCAATCTTAAGGTAGCAAAATTATTTTCTTTTGCCATAAGTTGAGCTGCTGTTCCTGCAGATCTAACCATTTGACCACCCTTGCCACTTTGTAACTCTATATTGTGTACAAATGTACCTACAGGAATGTTTTTAAGTGGCAAACAATTTCCAGGTTTAATATCCGAATTTGGTCCAGAAACTATGGTATCACCTACTTTAACACCTACAGGAGCTAATATATACCTTTTTTCACCGTCTACATAATTTATCAATGCAATATAAGCACTTCTGTTTGGATCATATTCTATTGTTGCAACTTTTGCAGGTATACCATCTTTATTCCTCTTAAAATCTATAATTCTATATTTTTGTTTAGAACCGCCACCTATGTGCCTAACTGTTATCTTACCTTGACTATTCCTACCACCTGATTTTTTCTTAGTAACTAAAAGAGATTTTTCAGGGGTTGAAGAAGTTATCTCTTGAAATGTATCAACAGTCATATGTCTTCTTGATGGGGTAGTCGGCTTAAAACCTTTAACTGCCATTAAGTCTCCCTCCTATACTTTTAGATTGGCAATAATTTAGCATAAATTATTGCATTCCTTCAAAGAACTCTATTCCTTTGCTATCTTTTCCAAGTTTAATTATAGCTTTTTTAAAATCAGGTCTGTTACCAATATGATACCTAACTCTTTTAGGTTTTCCTGAATAATTCATAGTTTTTATCTCTGAAACTGTTACTCCAAAAACCTCTTCAATAGCCTTCTTTATCTGAAATTTATTTGATTTTTTGTCTACTATAAATGTATACTTTTTATCTTGCATATCTTTCATGGTCTTCTCTGTTATAACTGGTTTTCTAATTAAATCATAAGATGTTTTCTTCATTAAGCATACACCTCCTCTATTTTAGAAACCGCATCTTTAAGCACAATAAAATGATCATATTTTAATATATCATAGACATTTAGATTATTTACTGGACTTACCTGAATTCCAGGTATATTCCTTCCTGATCTATATATTATCTGATTTGATTCGGCTGTTACTATAAGTGCTTTTTTTACTTTTAATGCTTCAAGCATTTTCACAACTTCTTTTGTCTTTGGCAAAGATATATCAAAACTATCAATAACTATCATAGTTTCATCAGCAACTTTCGATGAAAAAGCTGATTTTAATGCCACTCTTCTCATAGTTTTTGGTACGGACATTCTATAATCCCTTGGTTTTGGTGCAAAAACAACCCCTCCATGTATCCATTGAGGTGATCTTATAGAGCCCTGTCTTGCTCTGCCTGTTCCTTTCTGCCTCCACGGCTTTATTCCACCGCCAGAAACTTCAGCTCTTGTTTTTGCTGATTGAGTACCTTGTCTTTTGTTAGCAAGTTGAGCTACAACTACTTGATGCATAGCATATTTATTAATTTCTGCTCCAAATATATTATCAGAAAGTTCGATATCTCCAACTTTTTTACCTTCTTTGTTAAAAATTCCAACTGTAGGCATTAGTTACCCTCCTTCCTTTTATTTAACTTTAACTGTATCTCTTATTAAAACTAGACCCTTATTTGGACCAGGAATTCCACCTCTTATGAGTATTAAGTTTTTTTCTACAATTACTTTTGCAACCATAACATTTAATAAAGTTACTTTTTTATTACCCATATGTCCAGGCATTTTTCTATTTTTAAATGTTCTTGAAGGGTCAGATGATGCACCTTGTGATCCCACCGCTCTATGGAATTTTGAACCATGAGACATTGGACCCCTGTGAGCTCCCCATCTTTTTATTGTACCTTGAAATCCCTTTCCCTTTGATATGCCTGAAACATCTATTTTTTCTCCTTGTTCAAATATGTTTGCTTTAATTTCGTCTCCAATTTCGTAATTAGAAGTGTCTTCTAATCTAAATTCCCTTATAAATCTTCTAACCTGAGCTTTTGCTTTTTTAAAATGACCTGTAAGAGGCTTTTTAACTAACTTTTCTCTGATATTTCCAAATCCAACTTGAATTGAATCATATCCATCCCTTTCAAGAGTTTTCTTCTGAAGAATTACACATGGTCCTGCTTCTACAACAGTAACAGGAACAATCTTTCCTTCCTCGTTAAATATTTGAGTCATACCAAGTTTTTTTCCTAGAATTGCTTTTTTCATTTTCCACCTCCAACTAGTTAGCGGATTGCTAGGCAATCATAACAAGTTTAACTTAATTTTTTTATAAATAAATATGCAGTTTTATACTAAATACATATTGATGTTAAACATATTTTAAATTAGTTTTCTCATAAATGCCTTTATTAAAAACAAATAAATTCAATTTACTGTTTTAAAACTGCATTTTTCAACTATAGTTTTATTTCAATATCAACACCTGATGGTAAATCTAATTTCATGAGAGCTTCAACAGTTTTTGGTGTTGGACTAATAATATCTATTAATCTTTTATGTGTTCTTATTTCGAATTGCTCTCTAGAATCTTTATATTTGTGGACAGCTCTTAGGATTGTAATTACTTCTTTTTGTGTAGGGAGTGGTACTGGTCCTGCTATTTTAGCACCTGTATTTTTAGCAGTTTCCACAATCTTTTCTGCAGATTGATCAAGTATTAGATGATCAAAAGCTTTCAATCTAATCCTTATTTTTTGTTTCGCCATTTATTTTCCTCCTTTTTATGCAAGTAGTTTAACATACTACAAGCAAAGAGTTAAAACACTGTGCCAGGTGTTTCTTACAAAAGAACGACCTAAATGCTAAGGTTTTACCTTAGCTGCTCAGTAAAGAATTATCCAAATTAAATTTTGGCAACCTCTTTCCCTATAGCTGTTTTATTCATAACCATTAGATTATACACTAGCAATAACAGTTTTTCAATAATTTTATTATAGATTCTATTAAATTTATTGAAATATTTATAAGTTCTTAATCGTAAAAGCAAAATATTAATTCCAGTAAAATTTAAATTTACTGGAATTAATTTAATAAACTACTCAACAATAGAAGTAACAACACCAGAACCTACTGTTCTTCCACCTTCTCTTATTGCAAATCTCAATTCTTTATCCATTGCCACTGGAGCTATTAACTCTACTACCATGTCTATATGGTCTCCTGGCATTACCAT
>JAVBPQ010000193.1:0-23287 GCA_031549525.1 Clostridiaceae bacterium
CATTTTATAATCAATTAAAAGAAATATATCAAAATGTTTCATTAACATATGGATATATCACAAAGTATAAAAGAATTAATGCAGGTTTAGAGAAGTTTCATAGAATCGATGCCTATTGCATTTGTGGAAATATAAAAGCAAAAAGGTTAGATCATTGGTATTACATAAAACAAGTAAGAAAACAAAACAGACAGTTACACAAAGCTACCATAGGCAAAGGAGGAAAAAGAAAAGTTAATAAAGCACCAAGATATGTATTTGGATTTCAGTTATTTGATAAAGTTAAAATAGATAAAACAGAAGGATTTATCTTTGGAAGACGATCAAGTGGGAGTTTTGATATAAGGAAGTTAGATGGGAAAAAGATTTCAGCTGGGATAAGTTACAAAAAGCTTATCTTAATACAAAGAGCAAATACATTTTTAATAGAAAGGAGAAGCTGCTTTCCTCCACATATCTAAAGATAGTGGTTTCTTGCAGCAAAGTTTGATGATATCATTTCAAAAACAGCAATTATTTTTTTGATCTTCCCTCTCCAGAAGATATTTCTGAAGTAATTGGGTATAAATTTGTAACAACTAGAAAAGCCATTGAACCTATAATTATAAAATCTAAAGATAAAATAGCTCTATATGATAGTATTATTCAACAAATTGTACTTCGCACAATTCATGAGGTGTTTAATGGAGTATATGTTAAAGAAATATTAGAAAGTGTAGTGTTTAATGGTTGGATAAATAGTATAGATAAAGCTACAGGAAAGGATTTTAGTGCTTGCACTATATCTGTGCAGGTTGGGAGAGAGGAGTTTGAGAAGATAAATCTATCCCGTGTAGATTATAAAGAGTGTTTACGAGGATTAAAGGCACTTTCAGCTGGTTCTTTATATAATTTAGCTCCAGTAAAACCTATCATGGATTTAAATAAAGAGGATAAGAGGTTCGTAGCTTCTGTTGATGTATTAGATTCTATGGAAGATGGTACTAACCTTGCTACCATGCCTTGGGAAGATTTTGAACATCTCATTCGAGAATTGTTTGGAAAAATATTTTCTAAAGATGGTGCTGAGGTTAAAGTTACTCAAGCAAGCCGTGATGGAGGAGTAGATGCTATCGCTTTTGATCCTGATCCTATACGAGGAGGAAAATTTGTAATCCAAGCTAAGAGATATAATAATGTTGTGTCAGTTTCAGCTTGTCGTGATCTATATGGCACCATGATAAATGAAGGCGCAGTCAAGGGCATATTAGTTACGACGAGCTATTTTTCAAATGATTCAAGGGAATTTGTAAAGGATAAACCAATTACTTTAATTGATGGTCCTAATCTTATTTATATGTTAAATGAATATGGTTACAATTTTAAAATAAGTTTAAAAGAACAAGTAAGATAAAAGCTCAGGATAAAACCCTGGGCTTTTATTTTTTATGAGATTCTTTTAAATCACCTGTCTTATAAGCTTCCACTAAAAGTTTTAAATTATAAATTTGACCTTCTAATATTTTTCCATCATCTGTATCTCTTACAGTCTCTCTAATGCTTATATTTTCAACTATTCTCCTAGAAGGTAAATGGCAATGTTCATTTTTTATCGTCTCTTCCTTAGAAGTAAATGGTTTGTGGGTTGCTAAAAGAAGACCGTGGGAATTATAGATAAGTGTATATCCTGCAAGACCTGTTGTAGTATGATAAGATAGGGCAAAGCCTCCATCTATGACTATCATTTTACCTCCACATTTTACAGGATCTTCACCTTTTTTCTCTTTTACAGGTACATGGCCATTTATTATCTTGGAAGTGTCTTCATTTAAAGAAAATTCCCTAAGTATGGTATTGCACATATCTTTATCTTCCCTATGGGAATAATAATATGCATTTTGCTCCTTATGAGTTTTCACATCATCTAGTAGATATCTTTCAAAGGTTGCCATTTTATCCTTTGCAAAGATAGGAGAATTCTTACCACACCATAAATACCAGATCAAATCAAGTCCATAAGCTTTTTTTCTGTCGCTATTACTGTTAAAATAAGCAGCTGATACATATCTTCCAATGACATCTAAAAGCTCTTTTCCACTAAAATATTTTCCGTCAATTTTAACATTTAAAAATGTGGTTGTATCTTTCATAAGCATACAGCCGTGGTATAGCAAATTTGAATTACAGACAAGATACATGCTGCCTTTTGAAAGTAAAAACCTTATATGCTTTTGAAGGATCTGAGAGTTTAAAAAGCTTTTCTTTAAAAAGTTAACTAACTCTTCTTCTCTAGAGTTTAACTTATAAGGGTCCTTTGGATCGATTGTTGGGAAGAATTTATCCTTCAATTCATATTCTGCATCTTCTAAAGTTATGGTTCCCTTTTCATAATTTATTTTATCAAGAAACAATCTGTCTTCCATTTCAAAGTCTTGTTGTCTCTTTATTATTTCACTTTCAAGTTTAAATTGTATTATAGTTATGGCTTTATGCATCTTAGCAAAGAGATCCATATCCCCTTGATTAACTTCTTCATAGAGGTTTTTGGGATAAAAATTTGTACAAGGGTCATCTTTATAGTATTCTAATACAAAGGTTGCAAGAGGGCGTAAATTTATACCATACCCTTGCTCTAATGTGGTTATATTTCCATATCTTAAACAAATCCTTAAGACATTTGCAATGCATGAGGTAGAGCCTGCAGCAGCACCAATCCAAACTATATCATGGTTTCCCCATTGAATATCCACAGAGTGATAATTTAATAGAGTTTCCATAACCTTTTCAGCGCCAGGTCCTCTATCAAAGATATCTCCAATTATGTGCAATCTATCTATGGAAAGCCTTTGTATGAGATTGCAGATTGCAATTATAAATGAATCAGCACTTTCCATTTCAATGATGCTGTTTATTATACCATAGTAATATTCCAGCTTGTTTTTGCTGTTTCCTTGTTCATTTAAAAGCTCTTCAATTATATATACATACCCTGGTGAAATAGCCTTTCTAACCTTTGATCTAGTATATTTTGAAGATACAGTTCTTAAAATTTCTACAAGCCTGTATAGGGTCACTCTATACCAATCACATATATCATTATTGGAGTTTTTCTCTATATCTAGTTTTTCTTCAGGATAATAGATCAATATAGCAAGAGAGTCCTTGTCTTTTTCAGTCAAACTTGATCCAAACACCTCATCAATTTTACTTCTTATTACACCAGAACCATTCTTTAAAACATGGTTAAAAGCTTCATGTTCACCGTGAATATCTGAAAGAAAATGCTCAGTACCCTTTGGCAATTTTAAAATTGCCTGAAGATTTATTATCTCGTTTATAGCAGAATCTAAAGTTGGATACTGCTTTGACAAAAGATTAAGGAGAGATAGATTTTTTCTTATATCATTATAAGAATTCATAAACCCACACCTCATTTATTCATTTTTAGAATTCTAGATTGATGTTGCTTAGTAAGTAGTATATTCTAATATATATTCTAAATATATCATAAATAACCATTTAAATTTCAAAAAACAAAAATAAAAAGCAAAATAAAAAATTGGCACCTTATGGTAACCAATTTGCCAAATCTACTATGCAGATAGTTTATTGAGTTTTGTTTGTAATCTTGATTTTTTTCTTGAAGCTTTATTTTTATGAATAACACCTTTAGTAGCGGCCATATCTAATGCTTTTTGAGCTCTTGTAAATGCAAGCTTAGCATCTTCATGGTTATTGGTTGAAACAGCAACTTCAAACTTTTTAATATATGTTTTTAATGCTGATTTAACCATGGTGTTTCTTAAAGTCTTTTTAGCTATTACTTTAATTCTCTTCTTCGATGATTTTATGTTTGCCAAATTCTCACCTCCATATATATTTAAAAGCAGTTAATGAAATCTGCTGATAGTACTTATCATAACGGAAGTATTATATCACTTTTATATAATTACTTCAAGAAAAATTTAAAATTAAAAAAATGCTTCTTTGCTTTAATTTCCCCAATTGCTCTTATATTAGCATAGTTTTGCCTTCCTATATAATTTTAATACGATTTTGTTGTAAAATTAAAATTAGAGTTTTTTGTTTTTAGGAGGATATATGTTAAATTTTGCTCATATTTCAGATATACATATGTTAAAGAACTATTCAGGCACCATATTTGAAAATGTAATAAAAAAATTTAAAAAAAGCCCCACAGATAATTTTAAGGATATCTTAAAGAAGATACTTTGCACCATAAAACCTCTTGATTTTGTTTTAATCACTGGAGATCTCGTAAATGATGGAAATGAAGAGGATTATAGAGAGTTTAAAGATATATTAAATTATTTTTTAAAAGAAATTCCATTTTATTTATGCCTTGGAAACCATGATAAGAAACACGCTTTTAGAAGAGGATTTTTAGGAGAAGAAAATGGAAGTTCAGAAATTTATTATTATGAAGAGGAAATTAAAAATACTGGCATAAGGATAATTGCATTAGATTCCTGCAATGATTATAGTGGATCAGGTTTTGTAAATGAACCTCAATTGAATTGGTTAAAAGAAAAGTTAAAGGTTAAAACTGAAAGAGGTACTATTTTAATAGTTCATCACCCATTATATGTAAACCAAGAAGGCTCTTATGCTAATTTTAGCTTAAAAAATTCTAAAGATATAATAGAAACCATAAAGGGTTCTGATGTCATAGGGGTTTTTTCAGGTCATGATCATTATAGCACGATCATTGCAAAGGATGGGATTGTAAATTTTGTAGCCAGCAGCACTTCATTTGGTATGAATATATCCAGCAATTATTTAACTCTAAATAATAAAATTGGCTATAACATATGTGAATTAAATGGTACACAGCTTTATGTTTATAGTGAGAATCAGAATTATGAGACTGATAGCGTCAAGGTATATATTTAAGAAAACATTAATATAGTAAAACCCTACAAGGTTGATTAAGCCTTGTGGGGTTTGCTGCCTTTTTATTTTTTTGTAAAAATTCTTCTTATAATCTTTATAATTTCTGATATAACGATAATACTCACTGTAACGCCAAGTAGTTTCATCCACATATCAAAGGAAAGGGGTATAGTGCTAAAAAATGCTCCAGCAAATTGAATAATAAGGATTTGAATTAAAAAGGTGATAGAAATCACAATTAACATCAATTTGTTTTTTGTAAGGTTTTTAAAAATACTTTCACCGTTAAGTTCTCTGCAGTTAAAGGCATTAAAAAGCTGAAAAAGTGCAAACATAGTGAATAATACAGTAGGCATTTGTTCTTTTGTGGCATTTAAAAAGTTTGTGGTATATTGAAGAAGGAAAATCACAGAAATATACAAACCTGTAAGACCAATTTTTGTAAGCATAGATTTTGAAATGATATTGTCATTTCGCTTAATAGGTGCCTGATGCATCAAGTCGCTGTAAACAGGTTCAAGACCTAAGGTCAATGCAGGAGGTCCATCCATTATAATATTGATCCATAAAAGCTGTAATGCAGTAAATGGAGCTTTAAGCCCAAGCAGTATGGAGGCAAGCACTACGATAACTGATGAAACATTGACAGTGAGTTGGAAGCTTATAAATCTTTTGAAATTTTCATAAATGCCACGACCCCATTGGATTGCATGTACAATGGTGGAAAAGGAGTCATTGAGCAATATCATATCACTAGCTTCCTTTGAAACTTCAGTGCCAGAAATCCCCATAGCAATCCCAACATCTGCATTTTTTAAAGCAGGAGCATCATTTATGCCATCACCTGTAACTGCCACTACATTGCCCATGTGTTTTAGAAGCTTGACCACTCTCATCTTTACAGTAGGTGTGCTGCGAGCAATTACACTTATATTCTCTAGTTTAGAACTTAATTCTTCATCAGAGAGATGCTCTAACTCTCTTGCTTCCACTGCAACATGATGTTCATCTAAAAGATTGAGATCATTTGCAATAGCAGTTGCTGTGATGATATTGTCTCCTGTTAAAATTTTTAAATCGACACCTGCAATACGGCACTTTTCAACTGCTTCATAGACATCTTTTCTAAGAGGATCAGAAATTGCAACAAAGCCGTCAAATTCCATATTGCTTTCTATAGCATCCTCATCAAAATCTGGGCATTTAGAAAAAGTCTTATGTGCAAAGGCTATGACACGACATGCCTTTTGCTGATATACTTCGATCTGTCTTTTTATATTATCTTGTTGTTTTTCCGTAATATTGCTTGAAGAAAATACCTTTTCTGGACTGCCTTTAGTATAAGCTATGAATTCTTCAGATTCTTTTACAATGGTAGTCATATCCTTTTCTTCTGAAGAAAAAGGAAAGACATGGATTAAATTTGCTCTATTGCGGATTTCTTTATAATTACATCCTGCCTTTCCAGATGCAACAAGCAATGCACATTCTGTAGGATTGCCAATAAAAGCATCCTCTGTACCTAGGTCGGCTGTACTGTTTATGCAAATATTCTGCAATATATGATCTTTAGTAATTTCATTTATCACTGTCATGCGATTTTCTGTCAATGTACCAGTTTTGTCAGAACAGATCACATTGATACATCCTACAGTTTCACAGGCAATCATCTTTTTTACGAGGGCATTTTGCTTTGAAAGCTTTATTATATTGATCGATAGAGAAACAGCTACAATAGTAGGAAGCCCTTCTGGTACAGCAGCTACTATGAGCACTATGCTAGTTACAAAAGCTTCCATCACTTCTTCAAATACCAATCCATTGTGTGTTGAAAAAGAGATTAATTGTGAGATGAAGACAATTGTAGCAGCAATTATACCAAATATTGTTATGGTTTTCCCTAGGCGGGTGAGCTTTTCTTGTAAGGGCGTGGTATTCTTATCTATGCTAGATAGCTCTTTTGCAATTTTACCAAATTCAGTTTTATCTCCTACAGCAGTTACAAGGAGTTTACAAAAGCCGTTGGTGATATACGTACCTGAATAAAGCATATTGCAGCGCTCAGCTAAAGGTGTTTTTTCATCAATGATGAGATGATCTGCATCTTTTTTTGAAGGCAAGCTCTCACCAGTCAAAGCAGATTCATCAACAGCAAGGCTCATGCTCTCCATTAGCCTGCCATCTGCAGGAATTTTATCACCTGTAGCAAGGAGCAGGATATCTCCTACCACTATATCCTTTTGATTTAACATAACAGGCTTATCATCTCTTAACACCTTAACTAAGATATCTTCATTTATTTTATTAAGGGATTCAAAGGCTTTGGCACTCCGACCTTCCATTATTATTGTTATGATGACAGAAAGCGCTATAGCAGAAAAAATACCCACACACTCTAAAAAGTCTGCTTCGCTTCCTGTAACAGCTCGGATGATATTGACTACAAGTGCTATAATACCTGCTGATATGAGCATTAAAATCATAGGTTCAGTAGCAGCATGTAATAGGCGCATAAACAAAGATTCTGGCTTTGCTTTTGTAAGCGTGTTTACTCCATGCTCTAAAGTACTCTTATTTACATCTTCAGTTTTTAACCCACTTGTAATATTTGTGTTAAAGGTCTTAATTAAAATATCTTTTTTCCCTAAATATTCTAACAATTTTGTCACTCCATGTATTGTATTCAACAAAATAGGCTCAAGTATAACTTCTAACTATACTTGAGCCAAAAAATAAAAAAGACCTAGTATAGCTAATAGCCATACATGAGTCTCGTTCTTTAAGGCAAGCCAGATTGTAAAAGCAATCAGTATGTTGACTTGGCACGCAAAAATAAATCTTGCGCAAACTACTCCCTCACGAGTTATTTTATTGTTTTCATAGTATAACATTTATTTTTATTCATGTCAAATTGTGTTTTTTAAAAATAAATAATATGATAATCTTAATAATAAAAAGTAAGGAAGTGGTATGTTTGAAAGAGATTTATCTTGCAGGTGGTTGTTTTTGGGGACTTGAAGAGTATATTTTAAATATAAAAGGTGTTATAAAAACTGAAGTAGGATATGCAAATGGAAATACCAAAAACCCATCATATGAAGATGTCTGCCATAAAAATACTGGTCATGCTGAAACAGTTAAGGTTATATTTAATGAAGAAATTATAAACTTAAGCTTTCTTTTAGATATGTATTATGATGTGATAGACCCAACATCAATAAACCGTCAGGGAGGCGATGTTGGAAGCCAATATCGAACAGGAATTTATTACATAGATATTGAGGATAAAACTGATATACTCAAATCCATAGAGAAACTTTATAAAAAAATAAACAAACCTATTGCCATAGAGGTTAAAGAGCTTTTTAATTATTACCCTGCAGAAGAATACCATCAGCATTATCTTAAGAAAAATCCAGGAGGCTATTGTCACATTAATATAGATAAGTTTGAAAATGCTAAGAGAACAAATAGTGAAGAACCAAAATCATTTTAATTTAATCTTAATGTTTAGAACTGGTTTAACCAGTTCTTTTTTTAAGATTGTATTGACTTGAAGTCAAGGGAATGATATATTAGAATTAACAATTGACTTTAAGTCAATAAATTATTCGATGAGGTGAACGTTGTGGCTAGAAAAGTGGATGATTCTGAACATATTAAAGAGTATGATATCAATCAGCATAAGATAATGGCTATGGGTGAGGAGAGGCGTAGACTTATTATTGAAGCTGCATTAAATGAATTTTCTAAGGGCTATACTGTAGCAAATACAGATGTTATTGTAAAAAAAGCTGGTATTTCAAAAGGTCTCTTGTTTCACTATTTTGGTTCTAAAAGAGGTCTCTTTTTATTTTTGATAAAGTATTCTTTAAATGCTGTTCTTTCAACTTATGAAAAGCATATTTCTGCTGATAATGATTTTTTAGAAAACCTTAAAACATTATCAACAATAAAGTCAGGGATGGCTTTTCAATATCCTCAAACATTTGGATTTATGATTAAGGCATTGCCAGTAATGCATGATGCTTTTCCTGAAGGGTTGCCAAAAGATCTGCCATTTCCGCCTACAATGTGGATGAGGGCGATTTGGAAAAAATCTAATAATGATTCCTCATTGTTTCATGAAAGTATTGATCGTAAGAAGGCGAGGGACATCATTATTTGGACAATAAATGGTTTAAGTGAAAGTCTTCTTAGATATGGTGATGATGTGGATGCGTATCAAGCAAATTACAACAAGCTTACAAATGAAATTGAGGAATATTTTTATACGCTCCGCAAGTTGTTTTATCGTTAGAAACTAAATATTTATTTAAATAAAGAGATTATTTAGAAAGGATTGAGCAATAATGATTCTTAATAAGCGTGTATTTAGAATGTTAAAGGAGCATATTTGGCGATATATAAGTGTTTTGATGCTTATTATTTTAGGAAGCTGGACATTTGTGGTAGTTGTTGGATTGACACGCAGTTTAGATGAATCAGCAATAAATTTCACAAAACAGAATGTCCAAGAGGATTTATATTTTTCCACTGCTAAACCTATTTCCAATATCGCTAAATTAGAAGAGATATATAATGCAACCATAGAAGAATATGAAAGCATTGATGTGCAACTATCTAATACACTTACTCTTAGGTTGCTTGGTGAAACACACAGGGTGAACATCCCAGCTATTCTCAAAGGACAGGCACTTTCTGATAAAGGAGAGATTTTAATTGATCCTGCATTTGCAAATGCACATAGCTATTCTTTAGGCAGCAAGATAGATATAGAAGGGAAAACTTTTACTGTAATTGGCTTTATGGCTTTACCTCAATATATCTATCCTTTGCAAGGTGCTAATGACCTTATGGCTTTACCTGAGAATTTTGGATTAGGTGTCATAAGCTCAGAGGATTTTCAGAATATAACAAATATATCAGTTAATTATTCTGTTAAATTTCACAATATTACTCAGAGTTTAACTCAGCAAAATGTCAATCTTTATGAACAATTATTAAAAGAAGGTGTACAAATATCTGATTGGATACCTGCTGTGAATAATAAGCGTATTCAGCTTGTATGGACATCAATTACATCACTTAAATCTATGAGTGTTCCACTTTCGGTTTCTATGTTTTTTTTAAGCTGTTTGATCATTGGCATTATGATTTGGAGAATGATACGTAAGGATTCAGTCATTATAGGGACATTTTATGCACAAGGCTATAGACGCTATGAATTGATGCATCACTATATGACCCTTCCTGTAGGGATTGCTATTATAGGAGGAGTGATAGGAAGTTTACTCGCTGTACCATGTATTGAACCTGCTATGAATTCTATCACCATGTCATATATACTTCCTACTTTTAAATTTAAACCAGATACTCTAAGCGTTTTAGCTGGAATATTGATGCCAGTATTTGCTTTAGGAATCAGTAGTTATCTTGTGATTCACTCTCAGCTCAAACATACAGCCGTGCAATTAATGAGAGGTGGAAAATTAAGCAGCAAGATCAATGTTTTAGAGCGCACATTTAAGCTAGAGCACTTTCGGTTTAATACCAAGTTTAAATTGCGTGAGCAATTGCGAAGTATTTCACGCTTAATATTTCTTTTGTTAGGTGTCACTAGTGCATCAGTCTTAATATTGTTTGGCTTTGCTATTATGAGTTCATATAGTGAAGTTTTTAAAACTGGTTCTGCAGATATTTATCATTTTGAATATGAATATGCATTTAAATCGCTGCATACTGAGCCTGTTCAAGATGGCGTAGAAATTTTCAATAATGGACTTTTTTACCCTATTGATGCTGAGTCTATAGAATTTTATGTAATTGGCGTAGAGCCTAATTCTACTTATCTATCGTTTAGGGATGAAAAAGGCACATTTTTATCTAATGATCAAACAAATATAACAGAGGCTCTAGCGAAGCGGCTTGGCGTTAAAGCTGGTGATAATGTCAGCTTGGTGAATAAAAAAGATGGTAAGGTCTATGTTCTTCATATTGATGGAGTGGCTGATTCTTATGCAGGACAGGCTATCCATATTCCAATAGAGAGATTTAATGAGATGTTATCTCTAAAAGAAAATAGTTACATTGGCCTTTGGAGCATGGAGCCTTTAGAGATCGAAAGTAGCGAGCTTGCTGGTATGAAAGTTATGAGTGAGATTTCGAATTCTGTAGATTTTATGTTAAGACCAATAATCTATTCTATGGCATGTGTCATTTTTATTGCTTGTGTTGTGGCTATGATTATTTTATACCTTGTAACTTCATTGGTTATTGAAGAAAATAAGATTACCATTTCATTGTTTAAAGTATTTGGTTATAAAAGAAAAGAAATTAAATCACTTATTTTAAATAGTACTACTTATACTGTTATTGTTGGATTTATCATCAGTATTCCTATTATGTTTGTTTCTATGAATGCATTATTTAGTTACATTAGTTCCATGGTAAATGTAGTATTGCCAGCAAAAATTCATCCGCTCTATATACTAATTTGTTTTTTTCTTATTATGATAACATATGAATTAAGCAAACTGATATGTTCTAAAAAATTGAATGCAGTTTCTATGAATGAGGCACTAAAGGCTGGTATTGAATAGATTTTTTTAAGAAGATAAAATTTTATATGACTTTGATTGCTATGAATTTCTTATATATGCTTCTATTTGATTTAGGGTAATAGTATGCCTATACGAAAAGGTAGATGCAATTGAATGTAGTACGGAATATATTAATAAAAAAGATGTACTATATTAGATTATATTGAGGTGTACTATGCTGGATTATATTATTGAAAACATAAGGAAAATATTTGATTTTTTCAAAAGAACTTTTGGCATTGATCCTGTGACAATAATTATGAGCACAATAACATTTTTTTTAGGCAATCTTAAAAGTAGATCACAAGATATAAAAAATAAAAAAGTGGATCAATTTGACAAAGTATTTAAACCATTGAGTATAAAATTTAAAAAAATAGATTTAAATAATTTTACTGAGGATAAAATATTATTAGATAATGCTAAAAATTTTATTAATGATATTGAAGAAATTATTTACGACCCAAATAATTATAATTATATAAATGACAAATTAGAATATATGATAGATGAAATAAAAAAAAATATTGAAGAAGAAAATATTGAAAATATACAAAAAGACTATAACGAGTTAAAAGAATATATAAAAGAACAGTATGATTATTATAAAAAGAAGTTTAATTATCCTAACCGAAAGTTTAAAAAACAAGAAGATTTAAATACTACCTTAATAGTAAATAAATTTAAAAAAGATGCCATTAATTATTTAATTGCACTTTTATTTACTTGTATCATAATTGTACCTGTTATACTTTTCATATATTATTTTATTCAATATAATAAAAATTTGAATATTGCTACTATATCTACAGATACTCCATATTTGGAAAATATTTTTAATAATTATTTTGATTCAATACCTATGTTTGTAATAATATATATACTTATATTATTGGTATCTATATTATCTAGTGTAGGTGTGTATATTAAGGAAATAATGGAAAAAATAAATAACAGATTAAAAAATACTACCTTTATTAATAAATTAAAGAATAATTCTTTTGTAAAAAAAATTATAAGGATTTTCTCATACTTAAACGGCTCTGACATTGAAATAAATAAAACTGCTTACTTTATTTTATTTATGTCAATAATAACCATTATAATAGCAAGTAATGGATTAAAAGCGATAAGAGAATCCTATATATTACTTATAATATTTTTAATAGCATTGATGTTATTTAGTCATATCATATCTGTATTATTACTAAGATTATTTTATTTTATTAAAAATAAGATGTTTAAATTTTTAACATACATTAATAATAGAAATAAAGCTTCAAAAAAAGAAAAAAATAAAGACAAAGGCTTAAAAAAATAATAAACTTAATATATAGACAAAGCAAAAATCCCGCCAAAATGCGGGATTTTCTTTGTATCCCACAGTAAGATTTAAAAAATGTTTTAAAGTCCATAAAGAGGTAGAATATTGATTATATTCATCAGAGGCGAATGCGCGGATTTAAGTATTGGCCGTTTCTTGCTGATTTACCATAGTTGATTGCGGATGTTGGACACCTGTGTAAACATCCCAAGCAAGTTTCACATTGTGAAATCGTCCAGACGGGTTTGCTGTTTTCGAGTTTAATCACCTTTCGAGGACATACCCTCACGCACGTTCCACAGGCCACACAGCGCTCATTTACGGTAAACTTACTGGTCTTTCTTCCATATTTATAGATAGGATAAATAAAAGATGAGGAAAGCTGTGGGAAGCGGCTATTTGTGTGATTTTTGAAAACGCCATTATGCCTATTTTTAATATGTTCTACAATTCTGTCAATTTCACTCTCTGCTTTGTCAAGGCGTTCTCCAATACTTTCTTTACTTATGATCTTGATTGTTGGTACATAATTGCTGACTGTAGCAACGTCAAATACAGCATTTGATTGAAATGACGAAGGGATAAACTTTTCAGCATTCGCTTTTGTTCCGCCACTGTTCAGCACCACGTAGGAATAGGTACTAGAAATTTTTGAAATGCTTAGCTTTTGCAGAAATTCTGAAGCAATCATCGGGATGCCCCTGAAATATACGGGAATGACAATCCCGATAGCCTCATTGGGAGCAAGCTTAAAAATAAAACTGCCATCCAGTATACAGTTAGCAATATCTATAATGTAGTCGCCAGTTTTAGAAGCAATTCTTTCGGCAACGAACTTGCTGTTGCCTGTCGCTGTAAAATAAAAAATCATATCTTAAACTCCCATGCCTTATCAAATTCAGCCACACGTTTCTCATCGACTTTCATGATTTCTTCGCCAGAAATCATATTAGGATTAAATACAAGATCGTAATCTGGGTTTTTGGGTTTGTACTGGTTTACACCATATGCAATGCTGTTCGCTGGAATGCTCTTTGTAGTAATTGCTCCTGCTGCAATCACAGTGTTTTTACCAATTACAATAGGCCCTAGAATCTTTGCTCCATCTGCGACGATAAAAAATCCTTGAAATCCATAAATTTCAAGGATTTGCTGTTGGCGGAAGCGGTGGGATTCGAACCCACGGTACCCGTGAAGGTACACCTGATTTCGAGTCAGGGCCGTTACAACCACTTCGATACGCTTCCATATAATTTAAACCCTGTTTTCACTCGACAAAAGATAGAAAAACAAGATAGAAAACGAAAAAAACTTGCTTAGTAGCCGACAGTATTTTGAGTCGAGGCTGTTATAGCCACTTCGATACTTTTCCATATTAAATAAATATACCATATGACTACTTTAATACTTTTTACGATTTTAGAGATGATGTTAATTAATAGCTAATATTATGATTATACTAGATAATTTCCAATTTTTCAACAGCTATAGTTAGAGTATATTTCGGAATATTAGTGATAATTTTGTTAAGGTGTCTAAAATTGACAATAAAATATTGTTGCAATCGGCAATTATTATGAAATAATGAGATAATTGTTCATAATCTTATTATTAAGTTTAAATTAACATAATATTAACTTTTTTTTTGATATTAAGCGCTGGTCTTTTCTAAGCTATATTGGTATAATTACTAAAAGATTTATGTTATTTTTTCAATTTATTTATAACTTTATATTTGGTATTTTTATAATATAATTTTTTAAACTTCGTTCGACACTATTTTTTATTTTTAAAAAGAGTTAATAAGAGGTGGTAATGTGAAATATTGGATTTATGAGGCTTTTGTTGGAAGAAAATCTGTTACAATTCACAAATCTACTTGCAGATATTGCAAAAGTGGTGATGGATTGATTCCAGGCGATCAAAATGGTGTTAATGGTCAATGGCATGGTGAGTTTGATAGTGTAAGCAAAGCTCTTGAATTTGCAAATTCGTTGAGTGATCGCCATATTAAGAAATGTAAAATTTGCAAGCCAGGAAATTGGGAAAAAATGTTGTCTAAAAATGGGAACAAATTTAATCAACAAAGTGAAGATGAAAATGAGAAAGTAAATTATCAAATTGGTAATACTATTAATGATCAAGATGAATTGCATTATCAAGCTGTAAGTGATGATGAAATATTTGAATCAACAGAATTAGATAAAATAAATATGGATATTAACTTCAGTGAAATTAAGGATAAGTTTCCAAATGCATATCTAGATTATAATAAACTTGTTTTACCTGATATTACTTTTAGTGATTTTAAATTAAAGATGCCAGGTATAACATTAGAAGATTTAAAAGAAAAGTTTCCTAATATTTATTTTAAAGAGAACCTTTATTCTCCTAATAGAAATAGTAAAGGAGATGTTAAATTGTCAGATTCAGATATAGACTTTAAAAATTTAAAAGAAGAATTTCCTGATATTTACTTAGATGCAGGAAAGCTTATTTTGCCTGACCTAAATTTTGATGATATAAAAGCTAAATTCCCTCATTTAACTTTAGAAAAATTGAAACAAGAATTTATAGATGTATGTTTTATACCTAAAAATAGTGTTTCTTTGATAGAATCTATGCCTAATCCATCGGATATTGATATTTCAGTTTTAGAATTTAAAGATCTTAAGAAAAGGTTTCCTGATATTTATTTTGATACAGGAATATTGGTTTTTCCTGGGTTAAATTTTAGTGATTTAAAGGCTGAATTTCCGCAGATATCTATGGAATGGCTTAAAGATAATTTTGGTGATGTTTACTTTAAAGAAAAGGTTAATATTCCAAAAATAGACATTAAAAATATTGATACGGAAACATTAAGACCAGATTTAAAAAAAATAGATTCTAATATAGAAGAAGAGCCAATTGAAAAAATAGATGCTTATGTAGAAAAATTAGATACTCATGATTTGAACATATTAAATGATAAAGTTGAGTTTGAAAGAAAAGAAGTTCCAGTTGAAAGAGTAAATATTGAAGTACCTACTTTAAATATTAAACCAGATAGTGTAGACATTCCAAAAGTTAAGATAGATGATATTAAAGTAGAAAAGGTAGAAATAGATATAATCAATATTGAAAAACCTCAAGTTACTCTAGATAGCATACCACCGATAAAAGTTGATGTTATTAGCTCTGAAGTATCTAATAAAGATAATGTTGAACTTATAAAATCAACGGATTTATATATTCCTGAAATTAAAATTGATGATGTTAAATTAGAAAAATTAAAAGAAGATTTACATCAAGTTAATATTGAATCAAACGAAGCGCCTAGCAATATAAATGTTTCTGATTCAGAATTAAAAGTTGACAATGACGATTTAAAAATACCAAAAATAAAATTTAAACTTAATAAACCTAGGCTTGAAATAAAAGAGGGACCAATTGAGAATATAAATAATAAGCCATCAAAATTAAAAGTTGATGATGTTAAATTAGAAGTACCAAAAGTAGATTGTGATGAAACTAATTTTGAACTAAAAGAAACACCTATTGAGAGAGTGGATATTGAAGTGCCAAAATTAGAAATTGACGATGTTATTTTAGATGTACCAAAAATAGATTTTGATGAGACTTATGTTGAAATAAAAGAAAAATTAATTAAACCAGTAGATAATATCTATATACCAGAAATTAAAATTGATGATATTAAGGTAGAAAAACTAAAAGAAGAAGATTTTAATAAATTTAATATTAAACCAATAAATATTGACATGCCTAAATTAAATGTTGAACCAGCGGATGCGAATGTATCAAATATAGAATTTGATACAGCTAAACTTGATATATCAGAAATATCAGATACATCAGTAAGCATAGATATTCCAAAATTAGATATAGAACCAGTGGAAGTTGATATACCTAAGCTTAATATAGAGTCAATAGATATAGAATTACCAAAAATTAACATAGAACCAATAGATATAGGGTTACCAAAAATTAATATAAAACCAGTAGAAGCTGATATTCCAAAATTGAATATAGAACCAGTGGAAGCTCAAATACCTAAACTTAACATAGAACCAATAGATATAGAGTTACCAAAAATTAATATAGAACCAGTAGAAGTTAATATTCCAAAATTGAATATAGAACTAGGGCAAGCTCAGATACCTAAACTTAACATAAATCCAATAGATATAGAGTTGCCAAAAATTAATATAGAACCATTAGAAGCTAATGTTCCAAAATTGAATATAGAACCAGTGGAAGCTCAGATACCCAAGCTTAACATAGAGCCAATAGATATAGAGTTGCCAAAAATTAATATAGAACCATTAGAAGCTGATATTCCAAAATTGAATATAGAACCAATGGAAGCTCAGATACCTAAGCTTAACATAGAGCCAATAGATATTGATTTACCAAAAGTTAATATAGAACCAATAGAAGCTAATATTCCAAAATTGAATATAGAACCATTAGAAGCTGATATACCTAAGCTTAACATAGAGCCAATAGATATTGATTTACCAAAAGTTAATATAGAACCAATAGAAGTTAAGGTTCCAAAATTGAATATAGAACCATTAGAAGCTCAAATACCTAAACTTAACATAGATCCAATAGATATAGAATTGCCAAAAATTAATATAGAACAAATAAAAGCTAATATTCCAAAATTGAATATAGAACCAGTAGAGGCTCAGATACCTAAACTTAATATTGAGCCAATAGATATTGATATTCCAATTTTAGAAATAGATGATAAAGAAGTTCCACATGCTTACATTGAATCTGGAAAATTAATTATGCCAGGAAATAAATTTAATCAGTTAAAAGATAAATTTCCAGAATTATCTTTTAAAGAATTAAAAAATAAATTCAAAGAGACAAATGTTAATAATATAGAAAGTGAAAAACCTAATTTAAGCATAGAAGAAGGTAGAATTGAATTGTCAGATTTTGATGTTAAAGATAAAAAATCAGTAAATATTAAGCTTCCTAAGATTAAATTTAAAGATTTAAAGCTAAAGTTTCCAAATTTATCATTTGATGAGATAAAAGCTAAATTTCCTGATATGTCTTATGATGAAGAGGATATTGAAATCAAAGACAATGACAATATTGCACTAAAACCAAAAGAAGTAAAATCTAAGGGTAAGAATAAAAATGAATCTAAAGTTATTCTTCCTCAGATTCATTATAAAGATTTAAAATTAAAATTCCCAAATCTGTCATTTGATGAAATAAAGACTAAATTTCCAGATATGCTTTATGATGAAGAGGAGACTGGGTTTAAAAAACAAGGTTATTTTAAGAAAAAAATAAATGTATCTTTAGATGAGCCAAATGATGTAAATAAAGAAAAAGTTAAATTTGATTTGAAACTTCCAAAGTTAACATTTGATGAATTAAGAGCAAAATTTCCACATCTATCACTAGCTGCACTTAAAGCTAAGTTTCCAGATGTAGTGTATGATGAAATAGAAGTTAAACCAATAGAATTAGATATACCAAAGTTAGATATTAAGGAAATAGATATAAAAATACCAAAGCTTGATATTAAACCTCCAAATATTAAAGTATCAGAGGTTAAAGCTAAAGAGAAAAATGGATTCGATTTAAAACTTCCAAAGCTTAGCTTTAAAGAATTGAGAGCAAAATTTCCACATCTATCACTAGATGCGCTTAAGGCAAAATTCCCAAATACAGTTTATGACGATGAAATAGAAGTTAAACCAATAGAGCTAGATCTGCCAAAATTAAGCGTTAAACCAATATATCTAGATATACCAAAATTAAATATTGATCCAATAGATATAAAAATACCAAAGCTTAATATTAAACCTCCAAATATTAAAGCATCAGAGGATAAAGTTAAAGAGAAAAATGGATTTGATTTAAAAATTCCAAAGCTTAACTTTAAGGATTTAAGAGCAAAATTTCCAGATACGCTTAAAGCAAAATTCCCAAATACAGTTAAGGATGATGAAACGGAAGCTAAATCAATAAATCTAAACATACCAAAATTAAATATTAAAGAAATAGAGTTAGATACACCAAAATTAAATATTAAACCAATAGAGCTAGATCTGCCAAAATTAAGTGTTAAACCAATAGAGTTGGATACACCAAAATTAAATATTAAAGAAATAGAATTAGATACACCAAAATTAAATATTAAAGAAATAGAGCTAGATCTGCCAAAATTAAATATTAAACCAGTAGAGTTAGATATACCAAAATTAAATATTAAAGAAATAGAGCTAGATATATCAAAATTAAGTGTTAAACCAATAGAGTTAAATATACCAAAATTAAATACTAAACCAATAGAGTTAGATATACCAAAATTAAATATTAAACCAATAGATATGAAAATACCAAAACTTGATGTTAAGCTTCCAAATGTTAAAGTATCAGATATTAAGATCAAGGAAAAGAACGAAGATTTAAAACGTCCAATGCTTAGTTTTAAAGAATTACGAGCAAAATTTCCAAATATGTCAGTAGATGAGCTTAGAGCAAAATTCCCTGATGTAGTATATGATGAAGAGATTGAAATCGAGGAGATAGATCTTAAAAAGATAAGTGATGTATATTTTACAAGGAAAATTGATATACCTTCTGTTAATTTAGATAAAGCAGATATTTCATCTAAGATTAATTTTAATGGTGAAAAAGTTAAATCTAGACCTCTAGATATTGAGCTTTCAGATTTAAAAGCTCATTACCCTGATATATATATTGATGATAATAACTGTTTAGTTTTACCAGGTTTAACATTTAGTGATATAAAAGCTAAATTTCCTAATTTAACAATAGAAGAATTGAACGCAAAATATCCAAAAATAAAATTTAATGCACCAAGAATAGATTTTGATACATTAAAGGCTAAATTCCCAGACATATATATGGATGGAGATAATTTAATTTTGCCTGGAATTAGTTTTAAAGATTTAAATGCTAAATTTCCTAATATAACTTTAAGTGAATTAAAAGCTAAATTTCCTAATACAGTATTTAATGCACCATTAATCGATTTTGATACTTTAAAAGGTAGATTTCCAGATATATATATGGAAGATGATAATCTTATTTTGCCTGATTTAACTTTTGAGGACTTAAAAGCTAAATTTCCTTATCTCACTTTAGCTGCCTTAAAAGCTAAGTTTCCAAATATAATATTTGAAAAAAGAGAAAAGGTTTATGTGGAAGAAAATGCTGTTACTGAAGTTACTGAAAAGAAATCTGGCTTATGGAAGTTATTGTTACTAGTTGGAGGAGTGTTGCTCTTACTTCTATTATTGTTTTGGTTATTGAAGTCTTGCAATACAGCTAATGTACCACCAGGTGGGGAAGTAACAAATACTACTAGTGCTATTAATACTACTCAATCACAAGCAATTGCAGATGGGCTTACATTCGATGCTATAAAAGCTAAATTCCCAGATGCAACTTATAACAATGGAAAGCTTGTTTTTCCAACTTCAGATTTTAACGACTTTAAAGCTAGCTTCCCTGGAGTAACAATGAATGACTTAACGGCTAAATTCCCAGAGGTTGAATTTGGAAAAGGTACTGCAGTAGATGATATAACCTTTGATAAGATAAAGAAAGAATTCCCTGAAGCTAAGATGGATGGAAATAAATTAGTTCTTCCAAACTTAGGCTTTGATGATCTAAAAGCAAAATTCCCTAATTTGACAATGGAGCAATTAAAAGCAAAATTCCCAGAGGTTGAATTTGGAAAAGATGCTGCAGCAGATGATATAACCTTTGATAAAATAAAGAAAGAATTCCCTGAAGCTAGAATGGATGGAAATAAATTAGTTCTTCCAAACTTAGGGTTTGATGATTTAAAAGTAAAATTCCCTAATTTGACAATGGAGCAATTAAAAGCAAAATTCCCAGAGGTTGAATTTGGAAAAGATGTTAATGCAGATGGTATAACCTTTGATAAAATAAAAAAAGAATTCCCTGAAGCTAGGATGGATGGAGATAAATTAGTTCTTCCAAACTTAGGATTTAATGATTTAAAAGCAAAATTTCCTGATTTGACGATGGAGCAATTAGAAGAAAAGTTCCCAGAAGTAGTATTTGGAAAAGATGTTATAACATTTGAAAAAATTAAGCAAGAGTTTCCAGATGCTACGATGGATGGAAATAAATTAGTTCTTCCAAACTTAGATTTTGATGGGTTAAAGGCTAAATTCCCAAGCTTAACTATGGATGAATTGATGGTTAATTTTGATGAAGTTGAATTTACTAAGGCAGGTGCAAATGTAACTGATCATGTAAAAGTTGGAACATTTACAACTACAGATTATCTGAACTTTAGGTATGCTGCAAGCATGAATAATGAACCATGGGATATAATCCCTCCAGGTACCAAAGTTACAGCAATTGGTCAACTTGGAGATTGGATAAGGATAATTTATAACGATATGGTTGGTTATTCGAATATTGGATATCTTGATCAAAATACAGAGTGGAAAGCAACTTCTATGTTGACAAACCAACCAGATGTGTCAGGAATAGTGACATCAGTAGAAAATGATTCAATATCCATAAATGATCAAACTATAAAACTTGCACAAAATGCAAAGATTGAGACCGTGACAAATGGAGCTGTAACAAATGGAGCAGCTAATAATAGTTTAGTTGGTTTTGTTGCAGTTGCAACTAAGAATACTTCAGGTCAAATAGATCACATTATTATCATAAAATAAAAAATATCCATGGATTAAAATCCATGGATATTTTTTGATTAATATTCGTCATCATACTTTCCAAAGTCTTCGTAGTCATACTTATCGTTTCTACATTTTCTGTTTTCTCTGGATTCCTTTTTCCAATCCCATTTATCTTCCTTTTCATCTTTACATGAACAATGCTTATCTTCTTTTTTGTATTCTTTATCATAATTGTCATCATCATAATTTTTTCTGTGTTTATCTTCTTTTTTGTATTCTTTATCATAATCATATTCATCATCATAATAACAATCTTTTCTGTGTTTGTCTTCTAAGCAGTCTAAGTCTCTTTGACATTTACATTTATCGATTTTGAATTCTCTTCTCTTAATATCATCAATAAATATTTTTATAACATAAGTGGTGCATGGGCAAAGTGGTCCAAATAAGAAAAATCCATTTTCATCTGTGAAAGTATGAGTTAGTGGAACTAATTTACCTTTACAAGTCTTTTCTAGTAGCTTTAAAGTAGCATCTTTAATTGGTTTATCGCAGCAATCTAATATTCTTCCAGATATAACTCCTCTTGGGTCGCAAGGTATTTTAACAATAGCATCAATTTGCTCACATTTCTTAGGTGTAAATTCGAATTCATTAGTCTTAGTTTCCATTTTATCCTCCAAAATTGTTTTTATTTTTATTAACTAAAAGTTTTTCTGTTTCCATTATCATATTATGCAGCAATTTTAAAATAGTCACTGTTAGCTTAAAATAAAATAAAAACTTGAATAACTAATTTTAAAATAATATAATTAAAGAAAAACATATATCATATTCAGATTGGAGGAATATATATGTCATTTAAAGGAGCTTTTTCTAAATTAGGAAACACTGTTAAAAAGACTGCTGATAATATTGCTGAAAAGTCATCAGATGTGATTGAGACAACTAAATTGAATATGACTATAAAGGATGAAGAAGATAAGATTTCAAAAAGCTATATTGCACTTGGAAAGCTTGTTTATGAGAGTTATATCGATGGTAGAGAAATTGTAGATTTAAAGGGTAGCTGTGATAGTATAAAAGAAAAATATGATAAGATTTATAATTTGAAGTGTAAGATTAAAAATATCAAAGAAGAGGGAAGAAATAAAAATCAAGTTAAAAATTAGATAGATTTTGTTTTAACATTATGGTGATTAAACATGTGTAACATAAAGAAAAATAATACATATATTGTGAAGATTTTAAGTGAAGGATATGAAGGTGAAGGCGTTGCCAGAGTTGCTTCATATCCTGTTTTTATTAAAAACACAATTTTAGGCGAAGAGGTTGAAGCTCTTATCGTTAAGGTAGAAAAGAAATTGTGCTTTGGAAAGGTGCTTAGAATTTTAAAGGAGAGTCCTGAAAGGGTAGAGGCTATTTGTCCTATATTTAATAGGTGTGGTGGATGTTCATTGATGTTTATGTCCTATTCACATCAGCTTGAGTTTAAAAGAAGGCAAGTAGAGAGTGCTTTAAAGAGGATAGGAAAGATTGAAAATATTGATATCCTTCCTACTATAGGAATGGAAGAGCCATTTAGATATAGAAATAAAGTTCAGATTCCAGTGGGAGAGACCATTGGTTTTTTTTCAAAGAGAAGCCATGATATTGTAGAGGTCAATAGCTGCATCATTCAAGTGGAAGAGGGGGATAAGATAATAAGGGTATTGAAAGAATGGATTTCAAAGTTTAACATAAGCCATTACGATGAAGCTTTACATATAGGTGATGTAAGG
>JAVBPQ010000119.1:0-22388 GCA_031549525.1 Clostridiaceae bacterium
CGTGAATACGTGCTGTTCAGAGATGACCATAAATGCCATGGCAAGAAAAACTGCAAAAATAAAATACTAAATGTCCATCATATAGAATCTAGAAAAACCGGTGGAAACAGTCCGTCTAATCTTATCACCTTATGTGAAGATTGCCATGATGCTCATCACAAAGGTCTTCTTAAACTAAATCTAAAGCGTGGAGAATCCTTTAGAGATGCCGCTTTCATGGGTATAATGCGATGGGCATTTTATAACCGCTTAAAAGAAATATATTCAAACGTTTCATTGACCTATGGATATATTACAAAAAACACAAGAATAACAAACAATTTAGAGAAAACTCATGCCATTGATGCAAGATGTATTAGTGAAAATCCTATGGTTATTCCATCGGATGTTTGTTATACACAAAAAGCGGTGAGAAGACACAATCGTCAAATCCACAAAGCAACTATCTCAAAAGGCGGCTATAGAAAATTAAATCAATCGCCTAAGTATGTGTTTGGATTTCAACTATTTGACAAAGTAGAAATACTTTTAAGTAAACTCCAAGGATTTATATTTGGCAGACGCTCAAGTGGCAGCTTTGATGTCAGAACCTTGACTGGTGTAAAACTATCAGCTGGCATTAGCTATAAAAAGCTAAGACTGCTTGAAAAAAGAAAAACAATATTAATAGAAGAAAACCGATAGAAAGGAATCGCTGCGTTCATCCACATATCTAAAGACAGTGGTATCCCGCAGCAAGGAAATTTTGATGAATATCATTTGATTGTAGATGTATGGATTAAAAATATTGATGGCCAATACCTCATATCAAAACGAGCTTCTCTTAAAAACCCAGATCCTAACACTTGTGGATGTGCTATAGTGGGTGATGACAGTCTTTCTGCAGCATTACGTGAAGTTAAAGAAGAGTTAGGGATAACACTTGATGCTAAAAATGGAAAATGTGTAAAACGTTTTTTATTGTCAAATTATTCAAGTATTATCGATGTTTGGTTATTTTTGCAAGATATAGATATAAGCTCTATTTCTCTTCAACTTGAAGAAATCGATGATGCCATGTGGATTAATAAAGAAAATATATTGCAAATGATACAAGATGGAGTTTTTCTTGGAACAAAACGAATTCCATATGTAGAAGAAATATTATAAAATTTATACAAGTACTTTAATCCATACTGAGTACATTTTTCAAAAATAAAAGTGTCCTAGAAATTTAAATTCTAAGACACTCTTATTTTATATTAAATACTTTTTCATTTCATAAAAAGTTTAAGCAACACTATATCACACAATTAAGATTGTGTATTATAAGGTATTAATTTGTCCTAACAGAATTGTTTTTCATCTCACAATTGAAATCATGGACTTTCAAACAATTTTTCTGTAAAATTGACATTTTAACTAGCATAATTAGCAGATACAAGTTAATATGGATGCCCTAGTGCTGATAATATTGTTATCTTACCCTCATAATTCTCTATTTGCCTATTTAAAGTTATTTGAAATTCTGTTTCAGTACAAATATATATAACTCTATCCTTTATATTTAATCGTCGTGAATATACATTATCTCCTAATTGTTTTATTTTCTCAAATTTATGACCACTAACAAATCTATATGGATCCTCTTGTATTACCTTAATTATTTCACAGAATGATATTAATAATTTTGGATTCCTTTTAATTTCTCTTATATCTTTTTGAGCTTTCTTTGTATATTCAACATAGTACATGCTCATTCTTCTTTTAGTTCATCTAATTGATCTTTAAGTTCTTCAAGGGTTAAATGTACTGTCTCTCCTGTTTTAAATTCTTTCATAGATTCATTTAACTTTTCATAATAGATTTTATTATACGCATCTGTAAGTTGGTTATAATCTTCTCCACATATTACAAATGCTTTTTTTCCGCCTTTTAAAATTATCTCTAATACTTCACCTTCATTTACAGTTTCATTAAATAAATTATAAATATCATTTCTCAACGTTGTTAGATTTAATGTTTTCATAATTAATTACCTCCTTATATACGTACATAATATTATACGCTTTTATGTACGTCAATAGAAGATAATTTTTTCTTTATTGTTAATATGAAAAAATTTGTAGTTAATCAATAAGCATTGCTAGTTTTTCGCCAATATCTATTAAATCAATATCTTTTGTAAAATGCAAACAAGTTCCTGTTGGAAATCTTGTTTTTGATACCCAATAGTCAGGGATTTCTGAAACAGTATATTTGGCTCCTAAAATAGCACCAACGATTGCCCCTATGGTGTCAGCATCACGACTGAAATTACCTGCAGCAATTACACCTTTTTTAAATTCATTACCACATAGTTTTAATACTCCAAATGCAGAAGCCACAGCTTCTGGAACGCTTGCTTTGTAAGTTGATCTAAGTTCATCATGAAGCGCCATCCATGCACTAAAGAAATCATAATTTGCCTTTTCAACAATTTCAAAAGCTCTATTCATGTTATAGTATAACCACGAATCCTTTGGGATTACAGAGAGCGCACCATTTAAAATCTCATCTATACTCCCATCAACCATAGCAATAGATACAGCTACTGCAACAGCTTGAGCACCCCATATTCCGTCATTATAATGGCTTATAGATGCATCAATTTCAGCCATTCTTGCAGCCATCTCTACATCTCCAGCACAAACAATACCAATAGGCGCAATTCTCATAGCGGCTCCATCGCTTATATGATAAGAATTGAATTTACCTGATTGAGGTGGTCTTAATCCTCTGCTAAGGTTATCTGCAGCTTCTATTTCACTATTTCCGCCTCTATGAAATTCATCCTGAGTAGCTACATTTTCAAGCCATCCCTTTACTACATCATCAGTTGTAAGTTTTCCTTTACAATCTATGAGTATTTTTGCTGTTAAAAGGGCAAACTCTGTATCATCAGTACTCCAAGAAGCACCCTTATTAAAATCTGTAGTAATGCCATAGTTCATTTGATTTTCAGGTTTTCTTGATGCATCTCCAAAAGAATCTCCAATTGCAAGTCCACATATGCATCCCACAGCCTTACTTTTTGCTAATTTTTTATTATTTATTAAATCAGTTCTATTCATCTTTTCTCCTTTTACACATCTTGATTTAAGTACAAAAGCCCTTCTTTAAATCCCTTAAACCACAATTTATTATCATGTTTACCCCCATAGATCCTCAAGGCAGCTTTAATATTTTTGCAATGAGCCTTACGGCACAGCTCTTGATAAAGCATAACTGTCTGCATTTCCATGTTATAAAGGTAAGCATTATTTTTTAATATTTTATTTTCTTCCATATGATTATAATCATCATCACCAGCCATAATGAAGAAGGAAAGCGATAAAGGTTTATAATCAAATAACTTTAATGATTTAAGGTAATTCTTTTCATTCCAAATAACTTTATCAAATGGTTCACCAAAGCTTCCACGGCAAACAGCACCACTTGTAGCAGGCGGTTCATCATGCTGCGCAGCAGCACTTAAAAGAATTACCTTAGAAAAAAATTCAGGATAAACCAGACTGTATCTAAGGGCACCATAACCTCCCATTGAACAGCCTGTAATATATGTGTTTTCTCTATTATTTGTAATACCATATGTGTTTTCGACATAAGGAATAAATTTATTTATAAAAAAGCTCTCCACTTCTCCATATTTAATTGAGTCAACCCAATAGCTATTTCCTGCACCTAATGATACTCCTGCCATTGGTTCAATTTTGCCATCCTTTATCATATCATCTAAAATCTCATAATATTTAAACCAAAACTTTTCATCAGAATTGCTTCCATGAAGAAAATACATAACAAAACTTCTGCTTATATCCCCTTTTGGCAGATAGATTGAATATGAAAGTGAATTTCCAATATCCCATATATTTTCTCTATGAATTATAGTTCCTTGCATTTTACTATCAATATCTCCTTTGGCAAAATTTCACCATAAAGCACTAAATCTTTCTTATAGACATTTTTTCCATACCATAATTCAACTACAGAGTTTAAATTCTCATTCATCGTGTTTACAAGTGATCCTGTGACTTTAGTTTCGCCATGATTGTATAATGAATATATTTCTTCACTTCCATCAGAAAAATAGTTACAGTAAATATTAGGCTGCAATGTTTCAAAAAGTGGTATAGCTTCTTTTCCAAAATAAATATGAGCATTGCTTTTTAATATATTTTTCCATTTTTTGATTAAAGCTTTGTGTTCATCTGAATAGGGACACCATGCACCAAAAACATCCTGCCATATCACAATACCACTGCCATTCCATATTGCTCTTTTTATAAATTTTGTCCTACTCTCTCCTAAGTGCCAGCGCGAGATCATAGGTGATGCATGCTCAGGTAAAATATATCTTGCAATATTTATTTCAAGTACACAGTCTTTATTCCAAAATTGGTCCCAAGAACCTGTTATCAATTCTAAATTTTTCACTGTTCTTGGCTTGCCCTCTGTACAAAAAGCAAAACTTTTATCTACATCATCAGCAGCTTTTCGAAAACCAAGAGGTATTGAAGTCATGGTATCAAAAAACATACCATTAACTCCTGTATCCTTCAATAATTTTACAAATTCATCTATTAGCTCTTCCTCAGTGACATTTTTATCAATATCCCATGGTTTAAATGGGAGAAATACTTTCACATCATAGCTATTAGCATTTTCAACTATTTCTTTTATCCCCTTTCGCCCTCCTGGAAAATCATCAAAAAATTCCCATTGACTTCGCTGATCTATACCAAGCCTTGGATATTGATGCCACAATATTAAACTGTCATACCCTCCAAATTCTTTTCCTTCTTTTAAAAGCTTTTCTAGTGCAAATTCATTTCTTTCATAATCAAAAGCTTCTTTTCCAAACATATAGGTAAAGTGATTTACCACGGATTCTCTATACCATTTTAATTCTGGCTTGTTATACAATGATAGATCAAGTTTTGAACGCTCTTCATTCTTATAATGCTTAAAAAATCCATTAAATCCACCTGAAATTTTAGAAACATCTAAAACAAATATATCAGCAAAAACATCTGATGGGCGTATGATGATCTCACTATTTTTTAGCTCTTCAAAGGATTTTATTTTAAAAATTATATCTATGGCTCTATTTTGATCCCAAGCTATAAAGTCTTCATTAAAATGATTTTCAAAGCGTATAGATATTACATCCTGGCTTTTATTATCTATGATGCAAAGTGGCATGATAAAATATCTATGAGGCTGTATGATTTTAGAGCCATATGGAAAATGGAAACTTCTTTCCCCTTCTCTATTAGAAAATACATGTTCTAAAAATGTGAGTTTTATTTTAACCTCTCCTTGTATCCCTTTAGGCCAGTCTGCTGAAATTTGTATATATAGTTTATATTTTTTATTTACTTCTAAGATAACTAAACGAACTTTAAAGTTTTCAAAACTCAATATTTTGGTATAAATATTCTCTCCCATTACTTCATGAAAACTTGTTTCAATTACTTTAAAAGAAGAGTACCCTATGGATTTTCCATCATATGATATGGTAAAAAATTCTACATCATCTTTTAATTCGAAAATTTCATAAATCAAATCTATACCTCCTTTATGCATCTAAAACCCACTGTTCCCATTCTATTTAAAGCTTCATTTAGAAGCGGAACTTTTAAGTGAAAATCATTAGGCTTTGGGCCACCCTCTGCGTGCCAAAAATGAGGTGCTGCATAATGAGAACCTCCACGAATAAAACCAAAAATATGATTCCCATCATCTATAATATCATTTACCCATTCATAGGTATTTCCACACATGTCCACGCAGCCAAACGGGCTTATATTTTCTTTATAATGATTCACCGAAGTTGTTCCTATCCCGTCTCCATTGCAATAAGAAGCATTAAATTCATTACCCCAAGGCCATTTATTTCTTTTAATACCACCTGCAGCATATTGCCATTGAATATCTGTTGGTAATTTTAAATTGTAAAATTTACAATAAGCAAGAGCATCATAGATGCTTACCCATGTTACTGGATGGTTTTGAAATTCTTTAGGGCATTTTCTGCTTTCCCAATGTTTTAAAAAATTTTCACTATGATTAGGAGTATAACCACTATCCTTAAGAAATACTTCAAACTGATGATTTGTTACAGGGTATTTATTCATGTAAAAATCATCAACAGATGCTATAAAAGGACCATGGTCATATTGACAATCGCCTTCCATAATTCTATGATCTACCCTGTAAATAAACCTGCCACCTTCAATAAAAACTTTACATGATTCCAATTTTATTCCTCCATTATTAATAGCCTATAAAATGAATATCTCTCACAACCATTCTTCCCATGGATAATGTGCTAAAGCCAAACATTCCATAAATAAAACGTTCATCATCATAAGATAAAACTTCCTGCCCATTAATAGTAAATGAAATTTTATTGCCTATGACAACTAGTTTAAATTCATACTCCTTGTTTATTTCCCACTCAAAAGGACACTGAGTTAATTTTTTATACCCAAAGTCATTTACATATAGCGAAACATTTCCTTTACCGTCAAAGCCCATATGATACCCACGCATAGCTCCTTGAACTCTTCCTGCAATAAAGTGAGTTTCTCCATTTAATGGAGTTAGTTTGCAAGAAACTTCATAATCCTTTGCAAAATAATTCCCTGTATAGCTTTCAGAAGGCTCATAACACATAAGAATCATCTTATCTTGATCAATGTTCCATGCTCCACGATTTGATGAAAATGGTGTAACACAGCCGAAGTTTATCATCTGCTTTGAAAAATCAATCTTATAATCAGATTTGCCATAAATTTTAAAGTCATCGATGAAAAGTCTTCCTAAACTTTTAAATTTATTAGGAGCATACCCTTCAAGCAAAATCCCAATTTCATCAATAACCTCACCTTCTGCATCAGGAATGGTGAATTTAATTTCTGTCCATTTCCCTTGTTCTGGTTGAATATATCCTTGTATGAGCTCTTTTTTACTCTTTGCAAGCCTCACATAAGGAGCACATCCCATCCTCTCATTCCCAGTCCACTGATCTAAGAAAACCTGCATAGAAACAGTTTGCCCTGGATAAGCCTTAGGTGAAAAAACAGGTGAATAGCGTTCATCACTAAAATCCTCACGAGTATAAAAAGGTTTATAGAAAATTTTACAGCTTTCTCCCCTTGACACTCTATCAAACAATACTTCAAGTGATCCTTTACCATTAAAAGCTTTTTCCTCAGAATGCTTTAATTTGCAGAAAAATGAGTTTGACAATCTAAAATTGTGAGTAGATCCTGGAAGTTCAAAGTCAAAATAAATTTCATCTTCTTTAAAACTATCTTTAATAGAAGAAGGTGCTTCTTCTCCTTGCAAAGAGTAACCTAAAATTGCAAGCTCTTTAGCATAGCTAGGAATATCCAAAATATTTAAATAACCAGATATACCAGATAATACAATTGAATCACTAATAGGTTTTAAATAGGCTTCTTTAATGCCTGAAGCAGAAGTCATTACCCCTAGTACTGTTCCTACATTACCAGCATTGCAGTCTGTATCCCATCCACACATTGTAGCAATTTCTACTGTTCGATTAAAATCCCCTTTGCCATACAGCATAGAAAGAATACACACACCAGCATTAGGAATAATATGGCAATTACCTTTATATTTATCATAACCCCAGTCCCTATCAAGCATTTTATAACATGCACGAAAGTCATGAGGATTTTCTTTATAAAAGTTTATCACTGCTTCTGAAACCTTATTATATAATGATTCTTTAGGAATTTGAGAAAGTCCAACGTGTATAATTTCCTCAATATCAGAGCACACAAAAGCATGGGAAATTGCAGCACAGAAAAACCTTGCGCCAAGAACTCCTTCCCCGTCATGGGATACCCTTGCAGCAGCTTCACCGAAATCTGCAGCTTTTTTAGGATTGTTTGGATTTACAAGACCCCAAGTATCAATGAATATTTGACCGCCAATTTGTTCAGCTAAAATTTTGCCATTTTGCTCTATAGATCCTGACATTGGAGCTTTAACACCATTTTTTAAATTTAAATAAGCTGTATGCTCTGTGCTTACACCATATCCACCCCACCAAAACATTCCAATCCCCTCACGGGTATAATTGAGCCATGCCTTTGCCACATGTTCTGGTGTAAGGGTATCAATTTTAGCATCATCATACAAAGATCTTAAAAAATAAACAGGTCCATTGGCATCATCATCAGCTGCAAAATTGATATAATCTTTTACATATCCTGTAATATCTCCATAGGTATTTTTTATGCGCTCATAAGTCCAAATAGTCGGCTCAACGGGCGCACCAAGGCGTATACCAACATTCATCCCTAAAAATCCCCCATATATTTTGTTTAGATAATCTTGAGGAATCATACTCATAATTAACACTCCTTTTTTTCTTTAAAATAGCTGCTCTTTATGGAACAGCCATTTTAATTTAATTATTCTAATTATTTTAATGTTTTATTCGCATATTCAGTTATATCTTTGCCGCCATTATCCATAAAGTTTTTAACAAAAGCATCAAATTCATCAACAGTTTTCTTTCCGGTTACCACATCTGTTGCAAATTCTGTGTAGATAGCTTTTGCTGCATCCATTTTAGCTGCTAATTCTGGTGGAATTATAAACACATTGTCTGAAGTACCATATTGTTCTACTTTATCTAAAGAATCAGTGGCAGCTACTGATAAAAATGGTGTAGATTCATCAAATGGATATTCAAGTTTAAAATTAACAGTTGTCCCCCAAAATCTTTCATACCAATCTTTAAAGGGAGGCAAGAGTTTAATTTTATTATCGACAATGTCATATTGAACACCCTTTTCACCAAGCTTATCCATCATCTGTCCTTCAGGAGTAGCTAAAAATTCCATAAGTGCAAATGCTTCTTTTTTATGATTTGAAAGAGCTGAGATAGCAAAACCACGGCTTTCCTTGCTAACATCTATAGGATTATAGCCTTGACCTACATCCTTTGCTGGAGGAAGTACTACAAGTTTTGCATCAGGACCATTTTGATCTATCATATGGGTATTATAAAGATCTATTACCTTTCCTTGAGTGCCTGATATAATAGCTGCTTCTCCGTCATAGAAGGCTCTTTCTTTTGTATCCCATTGCTTTGTCAAATATTCGTTATCTAAGAGTCCTTCTTTAAATAGTTTAGCGTAAAATTCAAGCTTCTTCTTTTCTCCTTCAGTTACTCTAGCATAAGAATAAGTTCCATCAGAATTTTTAATCCATGTAGAAGTATTGCCAAAAGCTTCATCAAAAATAGTGTCAAGTTCTGACAAAGATCCTGCAGCTGTAAATGCTGCCTTAACATTATTCTTTTCTTTTAATTCTTTAAAAAATGCATAATAGTTATCGATAGATGGATCAGCCATAAGGGCTTTCCCTGATTCTGTTTTATCAAAGAAATCCTGGCGCACAACGGGAACTGGGGTTATGGTAGGATTTAACCATAATAAATAAGGATAATTTGCAAATCTTTGTTTATTAAACTCATTCATTGAAGCTTGAACTGTTGGAGAGTTATTTACATAGGATGATAAATCTTCTAGTATTTTTTGAGTTATAGCAAATTGATAATCTCCACCTTGGAAATAAATTATGTCTGGAATATTTCCACTTTGCAATAAAAGTCCAAGTTTTTCTGAATAAGTACCACTTTGAACCTGTTCAATTTTGACTGTAATGTCATAGCCTTGTTCTAACATGGCATCATGAACTCTTTTAAAGAATGCATCATAAATAGGAACGTCATCTTGTGAAAGCTTACCTACAAAACTAAGAATAACTGGCTCCGTCTTTGTTTCAGAAGCTCCACCTGTGGTAGAATCTGAAGCTGAAGCTACATCTTTAGTTGTGTTTGCATCATTATTTCCACTTGATCCACATCCTGCAAAAGATGTTAAAAATAGCGCAGATGCAATTATAGCCGTTAAAAATTTATTCATTTAAAATCCTCCTCATTTTTAATGTTTTTTATATCAAATTAAAATTTATGAAAGTTATTCTTTAACACCACCAGACATTACTCCACTGGTATAATATTTAAGTATAAGCGGATATAAAAGTAAAATTGGTATAACTGCTACTACAATAGTTGTAGCTCTTATTGAGGCAAAATCGAGCCTGGCTATAGCGTTATTTGCCAAAATATCCGTTGATTTTACAATAGCTGTGGTATCAGATTCAACAATAAATTGTCTTAATAATACCTGAAGCACAGTATTTTGAGGACTTGATAAGAATATGCTAGATTTAAAAAACTCATTCCAGCGGAATACTGCATAAAACATGCCCACTGTGAGAACTGGAATCTTTGCTAGCGGTAAAATTATTTTAAAGAAAATATTAACATGTCCTGCACCATCAATTTTTGCTGATTCAATTAAGGAATAAGGAATTTCTTGTATAAAGCGCATCATGATGATTAGATAATATACATTGATAGCTCTGTATATAACCATGAGTCCAATGTTATCTAAAATATTTAATTGTTTAAATACTAGATATTCTTGAACAATTCCAGGCTCAACAATCATGATGATGACTAAAAATACCATAAACACTTTTTTGCCTATAAGATTCTTTTGAACAAGCACATAAGCTGTAGAAGTCGTCAAGATTATGCTTAAAAACGATCCTGCTATTGTTATAAAAACTGAATTTAAAATACTTGTCCATATCATTTTATTGCTAAAAACCACTTGATAATTTATAAAGGAAAATCCTTTAGGTAAAATATCAAAGCTTTGTAATAAATGAACCTTATCTGGGGAAGACAAGCTTCTTGCAATTATATTAAGGCATGGAATAATAATAGTAAGACAAACAAACAATAAAAAAATAGCTATTATAATTTTTGAGATTGTCATTTTTCTTTTCATAATTCCCTCCTTACCATGCGCCAGTTCCAGTTAATTTTTTAGATATATAATTTGTTGATAATATAAGTACAACTCCAATTACTCCTTTAAATAAACTTGCTGCAGTTGCAAAAGAATATTGGAAATCTATAAGACCCATCCTATAAACATATGTGTCGATGATATCTATAACGCTATTAACTGAATCATTAGTGAAGGTAAATATCTGATCAACTCCAGCATTCATAAAAAATCCAATATTAAGTATGAATATGGTCATCATAGGCACGATAAGAGCAGGAAGCACGATATTGATCACTATATTGAATCGATTTGCTCCATCAATGGTAGCTGCTTCATAAAGATCATTGCTGATACCAAGTATTGCAGCAAGATAAATTATAGAATCCCATCCAATAGACCTCCATGCTTCACTCCACATTAAAACCCATCTAATTGAACCTTTATCTGTTAAAAAATCTACTTTAGGAAATCCAAAAAAAGATATAATCATATTCACGATTCCTTTTGAAGGAGAAAGGAAATCAAACCAAATCCCAGCGATAACTACCCAAGATAAAAAATGAGGAAGATAGGAAATAATTTGAACTCCTTTTCTAAATATCCCATTTCTTAATTCATTTAATAATAGCGCAAATATAACTGGAAATGGAAAAAGCAATATGAGCTTCATAGAGCTTATTATCAGAGTATTTTTAATAACGTTTACAAATAAAGGCGTATCAAAAAGCTGTTTAAAATACTTTAACCCAACAAATATATCGTTTCCAACAATCATATGATCATAAAATGCAAGTTTCATGCCAATAAGCGGCCAAATGTGAAATATTATAAAATAAATGATTGCAGGTAAAAGCATGACATATAACATGTAATCTTCTCTAAATCTCTTTTTTAAATCATTCAACTCTATCCCTCCAATAAATTTTTTTTTAAAATACTATATTTCTAAATTCATAAGAGGTGCATGCTGCTGGGCACCATATACATCTCTATCAATACATGTTCCAGAAGAAACAGGTCTAACATAAGTGATCTTAAATCCTAAAGCCTGGTCAAAAAAAACTATTTCTGTTATCTTATCTTCCTCAGTATTGTAAAGTTTTGCAATGAGTTTTGAATTGATTATTCCTGATGTTTTTATCTTATTATAAATTTCTCTATCATCAAACAATACATCTAAAGTTATTTCAAAAGGTCCGCTATTTTTACTGCGTAAAATTTTTGCTGCATCATATAGTTTCATTTGCTACCTCCTCTATAAAAGTAATAGGAAACATTTTGAGTCCATCTTTTACATCCATCAAATGATATACACTAAATTCATATACTGGACCAAATGGTATATCGCTAGGAGCAAAAGGAAACGCTAAATTTCCAGCAGTAGATTTTCTTCCTTCATAGCCATAATGTAAAAATGTAGAACGCACTGTAGCTAAGACCATATTAGCAACTTCTTGAGCATGAGCTAATACTTCAAAAACTATTCCAAGTTCATGACCAGGAGTTTTATTAGGTTCTATTTCACCTAAAACACCATTTAATCCATAATTCATAAAGTTTATACTAAACTCTCCTGCTTCTTTATAATGCTCTGAAACCTCTTTTTTAACAGCTTCTTCCACTTCTTCTATTTTACTTATTAAAATTGGATCTCTCACACCTGCAACAACAAAAGCTCTATATGCTGCAAGCCTTGCACCTTCAAGTTTAATCCTATATATATCTGTATGTGAAATTTTACTTCCCCTAACTGTAACAGATCCATCTTTATTTTCTTTAAAGCTGCAATGTTCTAAGTTGGATATAATTCCAGGACCTAAAAGAATGTAAGGATGGGATTTTTCATAAAATGTGTGAGCTGCAACAGAAACTGATGTACAACGTCGTTTAGGGTTTAATGGCTTAACAGTAAAACTATCTTCTTCAACGATTCCCATCATGCAATCTTTAGCTGAACCTGGCTCGGCACAAAGAGCTGCACACTCTAATATTTTCCCTAAATGATAGCTTAAAGCTTCATCAAAGCCATTATATATTGCAACAGCGGCAAAGGGTGAAGGATCATAAGAACGGCCACAGATGATAATTTCAGCACCTTTTTTAAGCGCTTCTATAATTGGTTCATGACCCATTTGAGCTACAATTCCATTTGTTTCATTTAACCTTTCTTCTGTTAATTCCTTTACAGAAAGTCCCAAAGGTACAAGCTTCTTTTCACTTAAACTCTTTCTTACTACTTCTTTTGGTATATCTGCCCATATTATAGCTACCTTTTTTTTGATGTCATTCTCTTTTAATATTTCCTGCAATATAGAAATTGTCCAGTCAACATGCTTTTTTCCTCCGCTTCCTCCAGCAGAACCTACAATAACAGGAATTTTAAGCTTATCTCCATTTACAATCATAATTTCAAGATCCCTCTTATAAGCTTCTCTGCTGACTATAGCTGTACCTGCCCCTAACTTATGAGGACCTGCATCTGTGGATCCTGCATCTACAACTATGGCATCTGGTTTTTCATCTATACCAGCCATGAAAGAATCCTTAGGATAGCCATAACCTAATATGCCACAAGGGGATAATATCTTAAATTTTTTTTTCATCTTATCTCTCCATTTTAAAAATTCATCACAGTTTTATCGACCATTGCCATATGCTTTTTAACTGCTTCTTGTGCAGCTCTTTTATCTCGATTTTGTATGGTTTTTAGAATGGCCATATGCTCATTTTGAATTTCTTTTTGGCGCTCTAAATTTTTACGGCTCTTTGTAGCAATTTCTGCGATTAGATCAAAATATGTGTCAATAAAATTCATGATAAATGTATTTCCAGAAAGTTGCGCTAATTTATAGTGAAAATAATAATCTACATCTGAAGAAAAATCTTGATCTTCGCCTTTTTTTAAAATTTCTAAAACTTCTTCTATATCATCGTCACTAGCTCGTTCAATGACTTTTTCTACCATTTTTACTTCTAAAGCATCTCGAAATTCTAAAAGATCTCTATAAGCAGCTTTTTTTAACACATCTGTAATTGAGCTGTTTATCATCTCACTTTCCATGTTGTCCTTTATATATGTTCCATCTTTTGGTTTGCGCCTAATGTAACCTTGTGCTTGTAATGTAGTAAGTGCTTCTCTAAGTATTCCTCTGCTAACTCCAAATTGCTCTGCAAAAATAGTTTCTGTGGGTAATTTATCTCCAGGTTTTAAATCACCATTTTTAATCATTTTTAAAATTTCTTTCACTACTTTATCTGACAATCTATCGTTTCGGATGGGTTTAATTTTCATAGCTTACCCTCCTATTCACCTATGTTATATTTGTATATTTGTTAAACAATTAAACTTATAATGAAATATTACATCCATTAGTTTATTTTGTCAACGATTTCTATCAATTTAACTTCAAAAGCTTATTTAAAAATATAAAAAAGTGTCTTAGAATTTTTATTATTTGTTAATTTATGTTGAAGCTTCACAAAGGGCATGTATAAAGCATCCGCTCAAAAAAGCAAGCTGCTCAAATTCCATTAAATTAGATGCACTGTTGTCAAACATGAGCTTTATCTCACAAGGAAACTCCTCATCTTGCTCATAATATATTACACGCATAGGCATTTTAGGTAATATGAGATATGACCACATATGTTCATAAGCTTTGGAACTTCCTTCAAAAACCATACCTAGCTTCTGTGCTGCCTTTGAAAATTTTTTATAATCCCCTTTAAATGCTTTAACTGCAGTATTGGTCATCCACCTCATGTTGCCATTAGAAGATATGATGCCTTCTGAAAAGCGATGCAAAAAACTGTATTTTCCAGTCAATATCCCAGAACCTTTAGAAGTCACATAACATATAATTACCCCTCTTATTTGAGGAGAAGATGGATTTTTATCAAGAGGAAAAACCCCACTTTGAGTTACCTCATATCTTCGTCCTAAAAAATCAAGCTCTGCAATATTTATGTCAATAAAATCAAAGCCAAGCCTAGGAGCTGCTTCTTTAAAATCACACCCTTTAAGTTTTTCTGCAAGTATTTTATAAGTTTCTTCATATGAATCAATAGGATTTTTCAATTATCTTCACCACCAACTTTAATTATTTAGGAATTTCTATAGTTATCGTAGTCCCTATTCCTACTTTGCTTTCCATATTTATAATGCCATTATAGACAATTACAATGTGCTTTACAATTGAAAGCCCTAAACCTGTTCCTCCTGTTTTTTTAGAGCGTGATTTATCTACTCGGTAAAATCTTTCAAAAACCCTCTCTTTGTGCTCTAATGGTATACCAATACCTGTATCTTCAACCTTTATAAAAAACTTACCATCTATTTTAGAAATTGATAAATTGACCTCTCCATTTGGCTTATTATATTTAATGCCATTATCTACAAGGTTAAATAAAAGCTCATACATCATATTAGCATTAGCATTTATATATATTTTTTCACACTTTAATTTTAATGTAATATTACTCTCCACAGCTTTTTTAGAAAGATCTTCTATCACTTTTTTTGATATTTCGCATAAATCCACAACTTGCTGTTTAGGAAACATATTTTTTTCATCTAATTGGGATAACAATAGGATATCATCAATAAGAGAAATAAGCCTAGAAGCTTCGTCCTTAATCTTAAAAGAAAAAGATGGAAAATTCTTAGAGTTTACCATACCACTTGACATCATTTCTGCATAACCTGAAATATTTGCTAATGGTGTTTTTAGTTCATGAGTGACATTGGCTGTAAATTCCTTTCTCATTTTCTCTGAATTAATTTTATCTTTAATATCTAAAAACAATATTATAACACCTCCTTCTCTAGCAGTGCTAAAAAATATTTGATAAATCCTCTCACCCTTTATGAAAATCATTTCACAGTTCTCACCTAAAAGAGCTTTATTGGTTTTTTCTAAAATATCATTATTTCTAGTAAGCTCTAATATATTCTTATTTAAAACATCATAATTTTCCTCAAAAAGATCGAGTACACTTTTGTTTGCCAGTATAATTGTACCTTCACTATTTAATAAAATAATGCCTTCTTTTATGCTTAATATAATTGAATTAATTATCTCTGATTTACTCTCAATATCAGATATATGCATCTTTATTTGTTCTTTATATTCTTTTATAGTTTTTACAAAAATTGAAAGCTCATCATATAAGATAATATCCTCATCTTCCAAATTAACCCTATTTATAGGTTCTATAATTCTCTTTGTTATATTTTTAGAAAGAATATTGCATAGCATAATGACTACCATAGAAATAAGAAGGATTGCAGGAAGAATTGTAGAAAAAACACCAAAAATACTGCGGTTGCTCTGTGAAAGCCTTATTATAGAATTATCGTTTAATAAATAAGCAACATAGTAACTCTCTAATTTAAGCGTATTAGAAAACCTAGTGCTTTCACCTTTGCCCGTCTCCTTTGCCAATTTAAACTCAAGCCTATCGCTATGATTTGGCATAAGATGTACATCTAATTGATTATCAAATAAAACAATACCATCTGAATCAATCAACGTATATCTCACCACTAAAGACTCTGATGATAATAAAAAAAGAGCATCTATAGTATCCTCTTCTTTATTTAAAACTCGCCTTGCAACCTCTGCGTGGTCCCATAAACCTCTCCTCACTTCCTTTTTTAAAAGATTATAAAAAATAAATGAAAGAAGCAAGGATATAATTATAACGCTCATCACTGCAACAGTTAATATTCCATATCTAATACGCCTCTGCAAAACTTTACACCTCTATCTTATATCCTACATTTCTCACTGTTTTAATCACATCACCTGCATGTCCTAATTTTTGTCTTAAGGTTTTAATATGCATATCCACAGTGCGGCTTTCACCTTCAAATTCAAATCCCCATACATTTTCCATGATCTTATCCCTTGAAAGAACAATACCTTTATTATTAGCTAAATAAAGCAAAAGCTCGAATTCCTTATAAGTCAATATGATATCCTGCTCATTTAAAGTAATCTTTCGACCCTCAGGGTAAATAATGAGATCACCTAATTTTAATATTTCATTATGAGCACTTATGCAGCGCCTTAATACAGCCTTAACCCTTGAAATAAGCTCCATAACAGAAAATGGTTTTGTGATATAATCATCAGCACCTAAATCAAGCCCCTTTACGCGATCAAGCTCGCTTCCCTTCGCTGTAAGCATTATAACTGGAATATTTATACCGCAAGATTTCATCTTGTTGAGTATAGTAAGACCGTCGTCACCTGGCAACATTATATCTAAAATTATTAAATGTATGGTTTCTTTTTTTAAAATATTATTTAAATTTTTTCCATCTTCTAACCCAATCACTTCAAAACCAGCAAATGAAAGTGCGTAGCACACAAGCTCACGAAGGTTATCATCATCCTCTATAGCTATAATTTTACTCAAGACATCACCTCTTTATAAAATTTGTGTATCCTTATGTTTACCTGTCAAGGAAAAGACAATCCACTCTGCAATATTTACAGCATGATCTCCAATCCTCTCAAAATATTTAGCAATCATTAAAAGATCTAAGCCTTGTTTTCCATTCTCCGGATTTTCATGAATAATTTCAACTAACTCTTCCTTAATCTTAAGAAACAAATCATCCACAATATCATCATGAGAAATCACATCATTTGCAAGTTTTAGATCCTTTTTTACATATGCATCAATGCTATCCTTAACCATTTTAATAGTCGCATCTGCCATCTGAGGAATGTGCTCTAGTTTCTTTATATAAGGCTCTTTAGATAAATATACAGTAATTTCTGAGATATCAGCAGCATGATCGCCTATGCGCTCCATATCTGTTATCATCTTTAAAGCAGTAGATACCATCAAAAGATCTCTTGCAACAGGTTGCTCGCAGAGCAAAATCTTTAAGCAAATGCTTTCAACATCCTTTTCTTTATTATCTATCTCATCATCACTTTCAATAACCTCTTTAGCTAACATGACATCTTGGTTTTTAAGAGCAAGGCTTGCCCTTTCAATTGCATTTTCAATCATAGATGCCATCTCTAAAAGGCTTTTATTTAAAGTATTCAATTGTTTTTCAAATTGACTTCTCATCGTTATCCAAACCTCCCTGTAATATAATCCTCTGTTCTCTTATCCTTAGGCAAAGCAAATATTTTTTCTGTAATGCTATATTCTATCATCTCACCTAAAAGGAAAAATGCTGTTTTATCGCTAATACGGGCAGCTTGTTGCATATTATGTGTCACTATAATAATACCATACTTTTGTTTTAAAGATAAAATAAGCTCTTCTATTTTTCCTGTGGAGATTGGGTCAAGAGCGCTTGTAGGTTCATCCATCAATAGGATTTCAGGCTCTACAGCGAGTGAACGAGCAATACAAAGCCTCTGCTGCTGACCTCCTGAAAGACCTAATGCTGACTTTTTAAGCCTATCCTTTACTTCATTCCAAATAGCTGCACCTATTAAACTTTTTTGCACTATCTCATCTAACCTAATCCTTGAAGTTATACCATGAGTCCTTGGACCAAAGGCTATATTATCATATATAGAAAGAGGAAATGGGTTAGGTTTTTGAAATACCATGCCTACCCTTTTGCGAAGTTTATTTATATCCACATTTTCATATATATTTTCACCATTTAACAAGATTTCTCCTTTTATTTTACATCCTTCAATAAGATCATTCATGCGATTTAAAGTTTTTAAAAATGTGCTTGTGCCACATCCAGATGGACCAATAAATGCTGTAACTTCTGCTTCTTTTATATCCATTGTTACATTTTTAAGCGCATGAAAATCTCCATAATAAAAATTTAAATCCTTAACATTAAATCCATTCATATTGTATTACCCTTTCCTATTTTTTTTGCAATAAACGCTGAAAGTGCATTGATTCCTATAACTAAAATAAGCAAAATAACTGCTGTGGCATAAGCTTCATTTATATGAAGACCTTCACTTGAAAGAGCATACATATGGACCGCTAATGTCCTCGCTGAATCCATAAGGCTTTTTGGAATTTTAGCAACTGTCCCTGCTGTATAGATTAAAGCTGCTGTTTCTCCAGCAATACGCCCAATTGCAAGGATTACTCCAGCTAAAATCCCTGGTATGGCAGAAGGAAGTACAATTTTAAAAATTACCCTAAGCTTTCCTGCACCAAGACCAAAAGCCCCTTCTCTATAAGAATCTGGAACAGATTTCAGTGCTTCTTCTGTACTGCGCATTATAAGAGGCAAAATCATTATAGAGAGGGTAAAAGCCCCAGCAAGTATAGAAAATCCCCAGCCTAAAAATCCTACAAAGAATAAAAGCCCAAATAATCCATATACAATAGATGGTATTCCTGACAGCGTTTCAGTTGTTATCTGAATAAACTTAACTGCTCTATTTCCACGCTTTGCATACTCTGTTAAATAAACAGCAGAAAGTATTCCAATCGGTAGGGCAATTAACAGGGAAATCATTGTGATGATAAATGTGGTTATAGCTGCTGGCAATAAAGATACATTTTCACTAGTATAAGTTAGAGAAAATAACGAGGGTTTAATATAAGGAATTCCTCTATAAAATATATAAAAAACAACATATAAAAGAGTCCCTATTGTCAATAAAGCAGATAAATATACAAATACCAATAAAATTAAATCTGAAAATTTAAGCTTCATACCTTTGCCCTCCTCTTAATTGCTGAAAAAGATAAATTGATTATTAAAATAAAAACAAATAATACAACCCCTGTAGCAATGAGAGCTTCCCTGTGGAGATCAGCTGCATAGCTCATCTCTAAAACAATGTTAGCAGTCAAAGTTCTTACACCCTTTGCTATAGAAACCGGCATTCTAGCTTGATTTCCTGCTACCATTATAACTGCCATGGTCTCACCAATAGCTCGACCTATTCCTAGCACCACCGATGCCAATATTCCAGATCTACAAGCTGGCAAAATAACGTAGAATATAGCCCTTGTATGAGTAGCACCAAGAGCACGAGCACCATCATAATAGCTCTCTTCAGTAGCCCTTATGGAACTTTCAGAAATTGTTATTATAGTAGGTAAGATCATAATACCAAGCAATATAGATGCTGCTAAAATGCTGCTTCCGCTGCCTCCATATATATTTCTAATGATAGGTACAATGGTGGCTACTCCAAAAAAACCATATACTATTGATGGTATACCTGCTAGTAATTCTATAGCAGGCTTTAATATCTTATACAGACCCTTTTTACAATATTTAGCCATAAAGACTGCCATAAATATACCTATGGGAACACCAATTATGATAGCACCTGCTGTAATATAGAGACTTCCTACTATCATAGGAAATATACCAAAAGCAGGCGGTATATCTGCAGGAAGCCATTTTGTACCAAATATAAACTTAAATAATCCTATTTTAAAAAATGCTGGAATACCATTTATAAATAAAAAAGTACAAATCAACCCTACAGCAAGTATAGAAACTAAAGCACAAAGAAAGAATAAAACTGATGCTGTTTTTTCTTTTAAATCTTTCATATTAACCTCTATTTTACTTTATAACATTGTTCCAATTTGTAGATTCTCCAATAAAAATAGATTTCACTTGATCCTTTGACAAGTCTGAAACTGGATTTTCTTTATTGACAATCACTGCAATACCATCTAAAGCTATCTCTAGGCTTTGCAATTTTTCTTTTTCACTATCTTTTAGCTCTCTGCTTGCCATACCAATATCACAAGTACCATCCATAGCACCTGTCATTCCAGCTGTAGAATCACTCATCTGAATTTCAATGTTCGCAGAAGTATTTATAGCTTTATATGCTTCAACAAGCTTTTCCATTATTGGAGTTACAGATGAAGAGCCTGCAATAGCAATTTTGCCGCTTGGCTTATTACCAGAATAAAGAGGAGCATCATCTTTTACTGGAATATAGCTTTTTGAAATAACTGCTTGTCCTTCGTATGATAATATAAAATCAATAAAATCTTTTACAAGACTTATTGGTTCTCCTTTAGTTGCAATATTAAATGGACGTGAAATAGCATACTTGCCATTTTTAATATTATTTGTTGTAGCATCAACACCTTCAATTTTAACTGCTTTAACTGAATCATTTAATGAACCTAAAGAAATATATCCAATAGAATGAAGGTCCCCAGAAACACTTGTCATCAAAACATCAGTCTTACTTACAACTATAGCTTCTTCTGTGGTCATATCCTTTTTTGTACCATCTGCATTTTTTATCTCAATACCAAATAATTCAATAAAAGCACCTCTTGTCCCAGAACCTGCCTCACGAGAAATAACATTGATAGATTTTGATGTATCAAAGCTTGACAAACTAGTAGACTTCCCCTCAGCATTGCTGCAGCTTGAAAAAAGAATTGCTGTAATAACACCAATACAAGTTCCTAAAAATAATTTTTTCATAATCATACCTCACTTTATTTAAATTCAATATAATAATACCCCCCTTAAATAAAATGTAAGGGAGGTATTAGGTAAAAAGTATGTAAAATTTGAAATATAATTAGTTAATTTTAACTTTTTTTTTATTTTATTCATTATATTAAATTTTATTTATAATATGTAAAATATATACTATAATAAACTAACATTATTTCAGTATGTATATACAAAATTTCAGTATGTATATACAAAAATAAAAGATAATATTTGGCACATTTTCGAAGTAAAAAGAGTTGGAGTTCCAGTATAAAAATGGCATCATTTGTTTTAGGTGTGATATTGTTCTTTCAATATTAACTTATAGAATGCCTTATCTTAATTAATAGTGAAATAATGCCTAAAGCTAAAATACTAATAAACAATAATTCCTTTAAATCCTTAAAAACACAAGATAATGTACATAATTAACAATTAAAGTAACATTATTACTTTGGAAACAATTATTAATAGCAGATACAATGGTGAAGACTAGAGATTTGACTAAAAAGAATTTTTCCTATACTAGTATTTTTATATGTATCTTACTATGTTTAGAAAATTATGGTGAGGAGGATTAAAGTGAAAAAGCTTATATCTATTATTTTTTTATCGATGTTGTTAGTATTTTCTTTTTCAATTGGTGGATCAAGTAAAACTTGTATTGCTGCATCAAGTTCTTCAATGTTATACTCACTTGTTGGAGAATACGATGGTACATATTCATATTCAGGTGGTCTAGTTGGAATGAGGCTTATTGTATATACAGATTCTTATGGAAACTATAAGGCATCTTTAAATACATTTCGTCTTAGGGATAGGATGCCAGTGGGATTTTATGATTTAAATGCTCATTACAATATTAATGCAAGGAAATATGAACTGTCAGGAAATAAGGTTAGCGGAAGCTCATCACCATCCAATTATATAACTTTACATGGAACATTATCGAGAGGTATTTTTAGTGGTCGTATGGACACTAGCAATGGTTCATTCTATTTTTCATTAACAAAACT
>JAVBPQ010000098.1:0-7386 GCA_031549525.1 Clostridiaceae bacterium
GCCTATATATATTTCATCCATTTGGTATGATACTGAAACAGTGGTAACCAAATACGATAAAGATTATAAAATACAATGGCGCAAAACCTATGATAATATTAAGGATGCTATTGGATTTGATAAAATCATACCACAATATAATGGAAGTCTTATTGTTGACGCTAATTGAGAAGAAGATTAAACGCCACTCAAGACTAATTGGGTGGCATTTACTATATAAATAACTCTTATGATTTCTTAAACATATTTTTCAGCTTATCTTTATCCAAAACAATAATCATATTTCTAGTGGTTTTTATAATGCCTTTCTCCTTTAACATCTTAAGAACTCTCCCCAATTGCCCCCTAGATAAACCTAAGCCTACCGCCAGATCATTTTGTGACCATCGTAGATTGTTGCCTTTACCTTCCTTTTTCTCGGTATATTCCACCAAAGTAGCAAGAGATTCACATACTCTTCTCTGAGAATCCCATATTGAGAATCCAACTAATTTATACAAAAGCAGATTTTCCTCTTTTACTTTAAATTCGAAACATCGCATAGAAAAACCTGGATGTTCCTTAATTAATCTTTTCAAAACCGCAGGTTCAAACTCGATAGCTTCAGTTATTGTAACTGCTCTAAGGGTAATTTTATTGGCAAGATAAAGCTCTTCAGGCGCAAAACTATTTAACGGAATGATAGTTCCGCTAGGCATATTTGTTAAGTATACCTCTTTTCCGTTTTCGTCTAAAACTAATGCGCTTATTGTACCATTTTTGACGTAAAATAGTTTCTTTCCATAATCTTCAGCTTCGCAAACTACCATTTTCTTTCCGAAAGTCACACGCCGAAATTTATCACCTACAAATAATGGCTCAAATTCAGAAAAGTCATTCATGAAAATATCTTCGTAGATTCCCATTGATAGCCCTCCTTTTTAGTCCATATTAATTACACCATATTTTATAAAAATTACCCTAGAAAACGTATATCATATGCAGAGCGTACCATATGTTTTTACTTAGTGTCAAGTTATTAAGGTATAAATGTATGTAAACATTACATTGGTATACCAAAAAAATTTTCGTTATGTAACATTTGTTGAAGAAGAAGCAAGTTATAGTTTTATATAATAAATGTAATATAAAATGCAAAATAAGGAGGAGTCTACTATGCAAGAATGTAAGGAAGTTGCCCTTTCTGACAGAATACTTTCTCTTAATGTAAATGGAAAGACATATCAGCTTCTAGGCGTTGCTCCCAACATGACACTTGCTGATGTGCTGCGTGACAAGTTAGGGTTAATTGGAACAAAAGTAGCTTGTGATGAAGGCGCATGTGGTTCATGTACTGTAATCATGAATGGTGTTCCAACACTCTCATGTATGGTTTTAGCTATGACGGCTAAAGGTAAAAAAATTATTACTATTGAGGGATTAAAGTGCGGCAACAGACTGCACCCCATTCAAGAGGCTTTCATTGAAAAACGTGGTTTTGCTTGCGGATACTGCACACCAGGCATAATTATGACAACCAAAGCACTGCTTGACGAAACTCCTAACCCAAGTGATGAAATGATTAAAGAAGCATTGGCTGGTAATATTTGCCGTTGTGCAATATATGAACATATTTTGGAGGCAGCCATTGCTGCAGCTGCTAAAATGCAGGGAGGTGAATAACATGGCTAAAGAATTTAGAGTTGTAGGTAAACAAGTCCGTGATATTAGTGCTGCAGATCGTGTTTCCGGCCAGTTGCAGTTCAGCAATGATGTTCAATTGCCTGGTATGCTTCACGCTAAATTATTAAAATCACCTTATGCTAGAGCGAAGGTGTTAAATGTTGATTCATCGGCGGCACAGGCACTGCCTGGCGTTAAACTTGTTATGACTAAGGATAACTTCCCGTTTTTATTCCAACCTGAAGTTGTGTTTGTTGGCCAAGATGTAGCATGTGTGGTAGCTGAAGACCAGTACAGCGCAGAAAAAGCAGTACGTCTTTTGAAAGTTGAATATGAAGTTTTGCCATTTGTTATTGATCCATATGAGGCACTGAAACCAGATGCTCCTATTGCTTTGCCTTATCCAGCGAATTCGCCAGAACCACCTTCAAATATTCGCAAAGGCACATATGCCTTTAAACATTTTTCAGAGCCCAATGAAAAAGGTCTTTTCACAAAACGTAGTGCCAATGTAACTGACTATGATGGATTTGGAGATATTGATGAAGCTAAAAAAGAAGTTGAAGTCTTTGTAAAAGGTGAAGGATATAACTTTGGTAAGGCAAATGCGCCACTGATGGCTCTTTCAGGTTGTGTAGCAAATTATTGCAATGGAAAACTTGACTTATATATGCCAACACAATATGCAGGTCAGGCTCTTGGAGTGCTTACCCAAATACTTAAATTAGATTCTAAAGATATTAATATCATTAGTGTTGTAACAGGTGGAGGATTTGGCGGAAGATTAAGTTCTGGAGTTATGCCTCCAAATACTGAAGCTAGCTATACTCTTGTATCAGCTATGGCATCAATGGCTTTAAATGAGCCTGTAAGGCTTTTCTATACTCGGGAGGAAGAATTTTACTATTATTGGGGTCGCAGCGGTATGGATGCACAAACTGAAATTGGCTTCAAAAAAGACGGAACTTTGGTAACAATGGAAACCGAAGTATGGCGTAATATTTCTACAGGTGGACCTGTCGGCATTGGTACGCAAAACTTTGATGCTACATGTACAGGAAATATGTTGTATTCTCGTAATTGCAGGGCAAATAGATTACGTAAACATTGCGTAAGTACAAATGGTCCATCTTTCTGTGGTTGGCAAGGATTTGGAAATCCTGAAGTTTTTCTTGCAGTAGAAACAACAATGGATGATGCAGCAGAGAAACTTGGTATCGATCCAGTAGAGCTTAGACGCAAAAATCATATGCGTGGTGGCGATAATTTCTTAACTCTTTCCTACCTTTTTAATGATGCAACTTGGCTTGGGCATACGGGAATTGACAAGTGCCTTGATGAAGCGCTTAAAAAGGTCGACTGGAAAGGGCGCAAGCCTGCTAGCGAAAAAACAGGCGTTATGCGCCATGGTATAGGAATGAGTATCCATGCTCAACAAAATGGCGGAGAAGGTTTTGTGGGAAATGCCACAGTAAAACTATATGGTGATGGTTCTGTTGTTTTAGTATGTAGTTACCATGATCTTGGGCAGAGCGGACGAACAGCTCAGTGTCAGATTGCGGCGGAAGCATTAGGATTGCCTTTTGAAAAAGTGCGAATTGCTGCAGATGAAAGCCTCTATGCGCCATATGCAAATGCTATGTCATGTTCCAGTGGTACATTTATACAAGGAAATACTACATTTTTAGCTTGTACTGACGCTAAAAATAAGCTTTTGCAATATGCTTCAAAAATATTTGATTGTCCTACAGAGGAACTGGACACCCTTGATGTAACTGTTTTTCCAAAGAATGCCCCAGAAAAAGCAATTCCTTGGATGGCTGTGTTCAAGACTCTTGGTTATTTAGGGCCACTCGATACAATTATGGGTGTTGGACGTTATGAAGCTTCAAGCGGTCCAAAACCTGCTGAACAAGGTGCTACATTTGCTGAGCTTGATGTTGATACCGAAACAGGCGAACTTAAAAATATTAAAGTAACAATAAGTCAAGATTGTGGTAAAGCCATTAACCCTAGAGTTGTAGCAGCACATTACCTTGGTGTTCATCATTGTTTAGAAGCTGTAACTGGCGGTTGTGAACAAATTTTAGATAAGAAAACAGGTAAGCTTCTTAACAACAGTTATATTGACTATCCTGTAGCAACTATGCTAGACCATGAGGTGGTTCCAATTATTGTAGAGGTACCTGATCCATCTACAGCATATGGTTGGGTAGGTATTGGCCAGGCATTTAACAACGGAATAGCAGCAGCTGTAAGTAACGCAATTTACAATGCTATTGGTGTACGTATGAAGGAGACTCCCTTTACTCCTGATCGTATTCTCAAAGCCTTAGGCAAGATATAAGGAGGTGAACTGGTAATGAGAGAATTTAAGTTGATTGATGCAAGTTCTATAGAAGAGGTTTGTTCAATACTGAAAAACAGTGAAGGCAATGCCCATATTCTTGCTGGAGGTACAGACCTCATAAGCAGCATGAAAAGGGATATATACCCTGAGGACAAATATCCAAAAACGCTAGTAAATATTCAGGTAATTGAAGGTTTAGACTATATAAGAGAAGAAGATGGATGTTTAAAAATTGGCGCTATGACTAAATTAAAACAAATTGCTTGTAACGAAGTGATTAAATTAAAATACTCAGTTTTGGCTGAAGCAGCATCCAAAACTGCATCTCCTCATTTGCGTGCTATGGGAACAATTGCAGGCAATATTTGTCAAGAAAACCGCTGTTGGTATTACCGTTCCGATAACAATTATTTTCAGTGTAAGATGAAGGGCGGTAAAATGTGTTATGCTGCAGCAGGTGATAACCGTTATCATTCAATAATGGGCGGTGTTAACGGATGTTTTGCTGTTAATCCATCTGATACTGCACCTGCTTTATTAGCTCTTGGAGCCACAATAGTTACAAATAAAAGGTTTATTCTAGCTGCCGAATTTTGGACAATGAAAGAAACAAGCTGTACAGTATTGGATATTGATGAAATGGTTACGGAAATTCAAATACCGCAACAAAAAGCAGGTACAAAGGGAAAATTTATTAAGTTTGCTAAACGAGCAACAATAGATTTTGCTATTATCAACTGCGCAGTTGTTGTAGGCGATGATATACGTATTGTGCTTAATGGAGTACATCCCCTTCCTTTCAGAGCAAAAGAAGCTGAAAATATAATTAAAGAAAAGGGACTTAATGCAGAAAGTGCAGAGCAAGCTGGCGATGCAACCATTGGAAAGGCAAAAGCACTTTCTGGAAATAAATATAAGGTAGAAGTGGCTAAGGCGCTTGTCAAACGTGCGCTCTTAGAGTGCCAATAGATATGTAATGTAGCACAGTAGCTTTGTTAAATTACCTTAATAAGATGATAGTTTCCTAAACATTCCATTATTTGTTTTATTTAATCTTAAAAACTATTTATAGGGATATGATGCACCTCTATAAGTAGTAATTTTTTTTGCAAAGATATTGACTTCCTTTTAATCATATGTTATTATTAACCTATGTTAAACAGGAGATGATTTAAAATGTCAATTAATCACGCAATATTAGGTGTACTCAGCCGTAAATCTATGACTGGCTACGATTTAAAAAAGATTATGCAGTCTTCACCATTTATGCATTGGTCAGGAAATAACAATCAAATTTATAAAGCCTTAGTTCAACTTAAAGAAGACGGATTTGTTTCAAATGAAACTTTTCATCAAGAAGGTTCTCCGTCAAAGAAGGTATATTCTATAACAGAATCAGGAAAATATGAACTCCACAAATGGTGCATGAGCATGCCAGAAATTCCTGAATTAAGAAATACTTTTTTAATACAATTAGCATGGTCTCATAGCTTGTCGAATTCTGAATTAAATAAACTTATTCTTACTTACGAATCCGAAGTCAATGGCAAAATTGAGGCTATTAAATTAAACAGCAAAAAAGAGCAGTTTTCACAAAAGAGAAGCGAAAGAGAATCACTTATATGGAATGAAATATATAAAAATGCCCTTAAATTCTATGAAAATGAAATTGACTGGCTGATTAATCTTAAAAATCAACTAAATACAATAGATACTTCTCAAGATGAAGTAGAGTCAGCAGCAAAAAATAACCAGGCAGACACAGAAAAGAGCTTTTCTTTTGTAATTAACAAAGAATTCGATTATGTAGAAATCTTGACCTCTTTAAAAAAACTAGAGCATGAAAAAGATGCTATTACAATTATAAGAATATGTGTTGAAAACCAAGTTTCATCTATAATTATACATGATGGTGCTTTATCAGATGCGTTTTTAAACCTAGGAACAGGGATAGCATCTCAGATACTTCAGAAATTTACAATGTATAATATAAAAACTGCACTTATAGTAGACAAAAAACGAACCAATGATCAATTTTCTATGATGGCTAATAAGTTAAAGTTAGCAAGCTCAACTCGTGTTTTTGATACAGAAGATGAAGCAAAAAATTGGATTGTAAAGGGAGGAAAAAAATATGCAGACATATAATTCAGAACATGGAAAAGAAGCTATATTAAACTATTATAATATGTTAATTGGCACTATAAAAATACCCTATAAAGAATTGGATATGAATACAAAATTCGGAAATACACATATTTTTGAATTTGGTAACCCTTTGGCACCTCCGCTGATCTTACTGCACGGAAGCAGCATGAATTCTGCTATGTGGTTTGGTGATGTTGAAAACTTTGTAAAAGACTATCATGTTTTTGCACTAGATATGCCTGGTGAGCCTGGAAAAAGCAGTGAAATTCAGTATCCTTTTGATACATCAGATTACTCAGACTGGCTATTAGAAGTAATAAACAGTCTAAACTTAGATAAAATTTCCCTTATTGGATTGTCTTTAGGGGGCTGGCTTGCAACAAAATTTTCTATATGTAATCTTGAGCGAGTTTCAAAATTAGTAATCCTCTGCCCTGCGGGAATAGGTTCGCAAAACCACGAATTTAAAGAAATAGCGTTATCACTTTTACCAAAAGGGAAAGAAGGTCTTGAAGAATTATTTCTAAAAATAAACGGGAGCACTGTAATACCTGATATAGTGTTAAATTTTCAAAAATTAATAGCAGCATTCTTTAATACACGTAAGGAAGAAATTCCACTTTTTACTGATGAACAGCTAGCATCTTTAAATATGCCTGTATTGCTGTTTGTAGGAGGCAAAGACATATTGCTCCGCTCAGATGAAACCGCTGAAAGGATCAGCAGGCTAGTTAAAAATGCAGAGATCGTTGTATTTCCTGAAAAAGGTCATTCCCTAGTGGGCTTATCTCTAGAAATCCTAGCATTTTTAAACAAATAAAACAAAAGAAAACTATCCCAATTATGACAACAATAGGGATAGTTTTTTTAATTTATTTCTTCTTTTTGTTCTTCTGTATATGTTCTTTGTGGTCGTCCTATTTTTATCATTTTTTTCACCAACCTTTTTTTGTTGGTTTTAGTTTCTCTATTTATTTTGTATTTTATCACTTTTTATTTATTTGTTAATTTTTGTTATTATGCTTCCAGAAGCTAAGTAGTATTAATACTTTGCTAGATATTGAATAATTATTCATATTTTGTTAAAAAATATTAATTCTCAAAAAAAAGTATTAATTTGTATATATTTTAATCTTGAATTTATTATCTATTATGTATATAATATACACATACACTATATATAATTTTAACTACTATTTTATATAGAAAAGGATCTACTTAATTGA
>JAVBPQ010000004.1:0-4224 GCA_031549525.1 Clostridiaceae bacterium
GTTAGATTCACGAAGAAGCTCTTCTCTAATCTCTTCATTTTCTTTTAATCTTTCTTCACCTAAGTCCATATTCATTTTAATAACTCCTACAAATAATATTCAATATATGTATAGTTATTAAAATCAAAAAAAGACCTAAAAGAAAAGGTTGCTGCAGATCTAATTTTTAATTGATTCTGCAATAAGCCATTTTTTAAGCATAATTTTAAATATAAAAAGAATGTTGCATATTATCAATTTAGCAACATTCCTTTAAATTTATATACTCAACTCATATAATCGCCATTATAGCTCACTAGTACAACGCTATCTATTCCCTCAATTTCTGAAAGGGTATCTATAAAGGCTTGAGATAAATTTTCGTTTAATTGTACTTCAATGGAATACTCTGCAATAGTCTTAGTAACAGTTTTATTCTTTATGATTGATCTTTTAGTATTTTGATACACAATCTTCATTATCTCATCTTCTAAGCCTTTCTTTGTACAGCGTATTACTAGTATATAAGGATCATCTGTGCTTTTTTTGTTGACAAAGATGAGCAGTACAATTCCAATAAACACACTACCAAAGACTGCTAAAGGCAGCATACCTGCCGCAAGAACTATTCCTGCTGTTATAGCCCAAAATAGATATATGATATCTAAAGGCTCTTTAATAGCTGCTCGAAAACGCACAATAGATAATGCACCAACCATACCAAGAGATAATACAACATTGCTAGAAACTGCCATGATTAAAAGATCTGAGATCATACATATTCCTATCAAGGATACACCAAAACTTGCTGAAAAAAGAACACCTTTAAAGGTTCTCTTATAAACATAGAATATAAAAAGTCCAAGTATGAAAGAAAGCACCATACCTATAATCATATCAAAAGGGCTTACTGCTGTAACTTTTTCAAGAAAATCCGATTTAAATATATCATTAAAATTCATTGTCTATCCCCTATTAACCATAAATTCTACATGCTGCATATTTTGAAAAACTAGTTGCCTGCCTATCTTTAAGCTGAATAATATCAGCAATTATACGAGGAAGATATTCATCATATTTAACTTCTAATATTATGACCATATCATTAATTGGTACAGTTGGAAGATCAGGATTTAGCATATCTATGCTGTTAACCCCTGTCCTTATATCCCTGTCGATGGTTATGCGCACATTGCCACTATTACATATAAAAGGTTCCCTTATATAATCAACAATAGTTTTTGGTTTAATCAATTGAGATTTCATCTTTGTATATAGCTCCACCATAAGCGGTTTACCGCTTTTAATAAGAAAATCATAGTCATTTTGGATGATCTTATAAACCTCCTCTGCATCTATTTTACAGGATTGTTTATTGCAAAGACCATGAAGCTTGCTCTTCTTCTCTAATTGAATCACATCATATCTTTTGTTATAACAGCGTATTCTAAACTTCTCCCTGCTATCTAACCCATGGATTTTTTCATTAAATACTTTGTCTTTATAATTATCAAAATAAAGGCTTCGAATATGATACTCTCCTTCTTCACTTACGTGATAATCAAGCTCCATGACACTCTTTAGGCGCTGCCTTATTATAAAATAGTCAGCATAATTAATATAATGCTTGTATTCATGGCGAAAATTTAAGGTTTTCATACATCACCTCTTTTTATAAAATGGACTTTTCTATTTCTAGGATACTTTATCACATATCTTAGGGCAAAGAGCAAAAATATGATGGAGCTTAAGAGTATAAAAAAAGAAGATAGCAATGATTTAATGATATTTTGAACCATTTTATTCGATTTTATCACTTCCATGGCTTTTGATATTGCTAAAGCTTCATCCTCTTCCATACTTTCTATTGCATCTATTAAGCCCTTTAAATTTTTATCAGAATCTGCTCCTGAAATATCAATTAAAAGGTCTGTCACCTCATCCATATTGACACCAAGTCCAGCTATTATGTCAGAAAAATTGATGGTGTAGGAAAGGTTAAGATCGTAAGAATCTATCAAAGCTTCATACTTCTCAATTTGACCTTCTAAAGTTGATGGTATAGAATTATCAAGCTGCCCCTTTACACTCTTTGCACGAAGATTACAAAATTTCTTAAGCTCTGATGTACCATGATTAAATTGCTCTAGCGTGTAGCTAGTACCACCCTTTTCAACATAAGGAGCAATATTATTAAAAGCTAAATCAAATACATCTGCAAAATAGCCGCTATCAAAGAATTCTATGATAAATTTTAAAAAATATTCATGGTAAAGCTTTAAATATTTTTCATTTTTAAAAGGGATATTAAGTAGAGGTCTATCCTCCATATTGCATGAAAATACTGGAGTATCTATTGGATAATTTACCATACTTTTTTCTATACTCATGGATTTTCCAGTATCAGGATAGAGTTGAAATTTTGGAGAAGGACCAGCTATAGATTCAAAAATTGCTTTAAAATTAAAAGCGCCAAATCCAAGATTATAATCCCATGGAATCATGGAAAACTTTCCATCTTTTTCATGAAGATAAAAATTATGGACAAAAGGACTTGTATATCCATCATAGTTATCGACAAAATTATGCACCACAAAATATTTTACAATGCTATCTATATATAGAGCATCTTCAGGATTTTCTCCAGTGTTAAGCAATTTAACAGCCTGCACAAATCTTTTTTTACTCTCTCTATCTAGATCAAATACTGATGATTTAAAGATCATCTCATAATTCTTAAGATCATCGCCAAGATATTTAAGCATTGCATCATCCATCTTTATTCCCATCGTAGGAAGCAAAATGGACACCACATCACCAATTATATCAATACGCTCAGAAGGTGATAGATTACTATATTTTTCTCCAGTTAAAATATCTTTTAATTGCTCTAGGGCATACTCATCATCAAGGATTGCAGAAAAATTTAAATTATCCATAGCTAAGCTATCAGGCTTATAAATACAGCCATAGTCTAATCCATAATTGCGCTTTACAAAAGAATCTTCAATAGCTTCAACTGCAAGATAAAGTCCCAAATCCTCTCCATTTAACGTAACATAGGTATAACTTGAAAGAGGTGAAGCTATACCCATATAATTCATCATATGGTAAGCTAAATAATCCTTCATGCAGCTTGTATCTTGACCTAAATTATTTAACACAAGCTTGTCTAAACCATCAAATGTCTGATTAACAGTGTAATGATCAAAATCAAGCTTCCAACTAAATTTATTGGTTCCCATAGCCTTTACAGCAGACAATGACGAATTGCCTTTTGGCCTTATTGCCACATTATCCATCTTCTTGCCATCTACAACTAAAGAACAAGAAACATAAATTTCGTCCTCTGCATTTTTAGTAATATAGCTCCAGCTTATGTCATCTATTATGATATCTATGCGATGTACATAGCTATCATCAAATAAGGTATCCATATATTTAAAGTCTGTTTTATTTGTAACACTCACTGCTACAACTTTATTATCATATATACTATAACTTGCCATGGCTATAGATGTGAAAACCATAGCTAATAGGATTAAAATTATACAAATAATATCTAAGTATCTATGCCTTATCATGCAATCACCTCTATTAAATTTAAAACTTAATAGTCAACACTTGTTATATTAATATATTTCTGGTTATATTTCAACCAACTGTTTAACTCACAATGCAAATAAAGCAACATATTTCATTAAAATGTTGCTTTATTTGCATTATATTTATTATTTTACTATTAAATAAAGCTTAAGCATATAAGTTTAAAAATACGTAAGCCTCTTCATAAAATATTAATGACCCATACCAACAACTTTCCATCCTGTATTTCGATATTTAACAAGCTGCATTTCTAGAATATCAATTCCATTATTGGTTGTTATTTCTTTTTTAAATTTACTATCAATTTTTATGTTAAAATTCATCTTATTTTCATCTGAAGGATTCTTGCTTTTTTCAATGCTCAAAAGTTTAACACTTTCTATATTGTTATCTCCATCAGTCATCCATTCATACCAATCTTTTGAAAAGAGCTTTTTGTAATCTATAGTATAGAGATGTGACATAAGCTTTTCAATTGATACATATTGAAAATGAGTGCCATCGCCCCTATCAAGTGCTTCAAAATATAAAGTTATGACTTCTTCAAGAGAGAGCTTAGAATTTTTGATATTTTTCTCATCCTTCATATCGTAGAATTTATCAGTATGTGGCAAGAAGACTCCTACCTCTATAGGTAGT
>JAVBPQ010000007.1:0-15649 GCA_031549525.1 Clostridiaceae bacterium
CTATCCCCCTCATCAAGGTTGGTTACCCACGTGTTACTCACCCGTCCGCCACTAGGTATTGCTACCTCGTTCGACTTGCATGTGTTAGGCACGCCGCCAGCGTTCGTCCTGAGCCAGGATCAAACTCTCTTGTTTTAATCCCTTTGCTCTTACTTTTCCTGGTTTTGTTCTTTTTTTCCTTACTCTGTTCAATTTTCAAGGATCTTCGCTCCATCGAGCGCTAGATTATAATAACATACACTTATTATATATGTCAATACTTTTTTTTATTTATTTTAAAATAAAATATTTAAAAATAAATAAAAATAAAATGCCTGGTATTCCAAGTAAAATGGATATTAAAATTGTAATACTGTTTATTTCTACTCTTAAATCTATTATCTCACTAAGAAAATTTGCAGTAAATAGAAGACAAACACCTAAAATGCTATTTAATATTATTTTGCTTATTACCCTTATGGGAATCCTTAATAACCTTATAAATAAAAACACTAATCCTATTATAATTAAAATATAAGTTAACAGATCCATTTAAATTACCCCCATAAAAAATTTAATAATAAAATATATTAAAAAATAAATCCTTTTAGTACTCATAACTTAAATACTAAAAGGATTATCGAGTTGATTTTACAATTCTTTTCTACCTTCTAAAGCTTTTAAAATGGTAATTTCATCAACGTATTCTAAATCTCCTCCAACAGGAACCCCATGGGCTATTCTTGTAACTTTAACACCAAGAGGTTTTAAGATCTTTGAAATATACATTGCAGTTGCTTCCCCTTGAACATTGGGATTTGTAGCTACTATGACTTCTTTAGTATCTTTTGTTCTGCTTATTAAGGATTTTAGATTTATATCATCAGGACCTCTACCATGTAAAGGTGAAATACTGCCATGTAACACATGATAAACCCCATTATATTCTTTTATCCTTTCAAAAAAGATGATATCCTTTGCTTCTTCAACCACACAAATAGTAGTTTTATCCCTGTTTGGATTGCTGCAAATGCTGCATATTTCTCTGTCAGTATAATTTCCACAAACAGAACAAAATCTTATAGTGCCTCTAGCTTTTACTAAGGCATCTGAAAATTCTTTAACCTCTTCTTTAGGAAGATTTAAAACAAACAAGGTTAATCTTTGTGCTGTTTTATGTCCAATCCCTGGAAGCTTTGCAAACTCTTCAATTAATTTCTCAATTGCAATTGGATAATACTCCAAAACATTCACCTCTTAAAACATACCTGGTAAATTTAATCCTCCTGTCAATTTACCCATCTCTTTTGCTGTCTCTTCTTCAGCAATTCTCAAAGCTTCATTTGTTGCAGTTAAAATTAAATCCTGAAGCATTTCTACATCCTCTGGATCTAACACCTCAGGTTTGATCTTTATATCCTTTAACGTCTTTTTACCACTAACAACTACCTGTACTGCGCCTCCACCAGATGAAGCCGTAAAATCTCTATTCTCTAATTCTTTTTGGGTTTCTTCCATTTGTTTTTGGAGGGCCTGAGCCTGTTTTAGCATATTGTTCATATTCATATTCATCCCGCCTTTAGGGAACATTCCACCTTTTGCCATCTTTATCCTCCTCAAATTTAAATAATGATTTATTCATCAAGTATCTCAACGATATTCTCTCCAAATATCTCTTTTATTTTATCCTCTTTTTTAAATTCATGCAAACTTTCAACATTAAATTTTATTTGAAGTTTAACCTTGTATACATCTTCTAATACATTCATTATATTTTTCATGTTTTCACTCTGTTCAAGCCTTTTTTTATTAAAACCATATTCTTCAGGGAAAGTAACTACTATACAATTATCAATTAATTCTGTTATAACTCCTGTAAAAAGTGATGCATAAAGGCTCATAAACTTTCTCGCTTTTATTTGCTGAAGAACTTCTTGCCATTTGCTTTTTATGGTAGAAATATCAATTTCATAATTTTCATTCTGAAATTTATTAGAATTTTCAACTTCTTTAACAATATTTTCATCTATCTTCTTTTTTGATTCTTCTGGTTTTTTATTTATTACACTTTCTTTAGTTGAATAATGAGGTATATCATCAATATTTTTATTTTTAATCTGTTCTTCTAAATTGTTTAATCTGTTTATTATTATTTCATTTGATGTATCATATTCCCTTTTGCATATCTTTATTGCAGCTAATTCTAAATATAGTCTATTTTGTTTTGTCCATTTAGATTGTTCTTCTGCTTCTTGGAGTATTCTCATATTTCTCATTATGCTCTCAATGTTTATTTTATCTGCCTGATCTTTTAGTTTAACTATGGATTCTTTAGATAAATTTATTATATCATCTAAATTATTGCTAATTTTACAAATCATAAGATTTCTCATGTGAGTTATCATATCTTTTACTAAAAAATTAAAATCTTTGCCTAAAGAAGATAAAGTATCTATTAGTTTTAAGCTCTCTTCTATGTTACAATCTATAAACTCATCAACAATTTTAAAGATATACTCATTATTAACAATGCCTAGAATCTCAATTACCTGCTTATACTCTAATTTATTGTCTGAAAGAGATATGCATTGTTCTAAAATACTAAGAGCATCTCTCATAGCACCATCTGATACCTTTGCAATGAGATTTAAACTATCATCTGTGGCATATACTCCTTTTAAATTCACTACTTTTCTTAAATACGTGGAAATATCTTTTATTTGAATTCTCTTAAAATCAAACCTCTGACATCTTGATAATATTGTTACAGGAAGCTTTTGTGGATCGGTTGTTGCAAGTATAAATACGACCCTTTCTGGGGGCTCTTCTAACGTCTTTAAAAATGCATTTACAGCGCTTGTAGAGAGCATATGTACTTCATCCATTATATAAACTTTAAATTTAGCTTCACTTGGCATATAGTTTATTTCATCTATTATTTCTCTTATTTTATCTATACCGTTGTTTGATGCGGCATCAAGTTCTAATATATCTAAGCATTGTGATTTTAATATCTTTATGCAACTTGAACATTCATTACATGGGTTTCCATATTTAGGATTTTCACAATTTACTGCTCTTGAAAATATCTTTGCAGTGGTCGTCTTTCCAGTACCCCTTGTTCCACAAAATAAATAAGCATGACCAATCTTATTATTTATAATCTGATTTTTAAGTGTAGATGATATGACATGTTGTCCTACTAAATCATCAAAAATCTTTGGTCTAAGCTCTCTGTATAAGGATAGATAGCTCATTTAATTCATCTTCCTTTTTTATTTAAAAGTTTGGTATACTTAATTATATAATAAAAAAAGAGTCTTAAACTCTTTCTAAACTTAAATTTATAATTTATTAAACCGTGCACCTCACTTTGACAGCATATTATGAGTGCCTCCTCATAGTTAGCTCAAACCAGGCTTTGCCAGAACACATAAAAATGATCACTTACCGCTGCTTTCTTCCGAACCTGACGGGATTCATGAGTTTTCATTGCCTGGGACCTGATTCTCAACACCACTTTTGAGGAACTAACCCCACAATATGAAGCCGAGGTGAGGGATTCAACCCTGCTGTAGCGGATTGCAGGTATAGGGCACCGCTAGCTCCCCATCTAGCACGGAAAATCAACCTGGCGGAGAGAATGGGATTTGAACCCATGGTAGAGTTTCCCCTACACACGCTTTCCAGGCGTGCTCCTTAAGCCGCTCGGACATCTCTCCACGCTTTAGCACTTTACATTATACTAAAATACCAATATAATGTCAATTAGTTTTTATTTCAAAATTTTTAAGGAGATTTATATGATTATAATCCTCTCACCTGCAAAAACAATAGATTTTTCAAGGAAAATAAAAACAAAGGAATATACGATCCCAATTTTTCAAAAGGAGGCCTTTAACATAATTAATGAATTAAAGGAATATCCTCCATATAAATTAGAGAGTATTATGAAAATTAATCCGCATTTGGCAGAGCTTAATTTTTTTAGAATTCAGAATTTTAATGATGATTATTTAAATAATTCAAAACAAGCGATTTATATCTATAGCGGAGAAGTATATAGAGGTCTTAATGTGAATGAATATAATGGCCTCGATATTAATTTTGCAAAAGATAGTTTAAGAATCTTATCTGGTTTGTATGGAATTTTAAAGCCTCTTGATTTGATAAAAGAGCACAGGTTAGAAATGAATACAAATATTCAATTAGGAAAATATAAAAATTTATATGAATTTTGGGGAAATAAATTATCAGATGCTATCATAAATGAGCTAAAAAATCATAATGCAAAAATTCTCATAAATCTTGCTTCAAAAGAATATACTGATGCACTTGATTTAAAAAAATTTAGCATAATAACTCCAGTTTTTAAAGATTATAAAAACGGAAAATATAAGGTTATAACAATATATTGTAAAAGGGCAAGAGGGCTTATGGCTTCTTATATTATAAAAAATAAAATTGATAATATTGAAGATATAAAATACTTTGATTTAGATGGCTATAAATTTCAAAAGCATATGTCTTATGATGATAAACTAGTATTTACAAAAAACTAAAAAGAAAGAAACCTTTAGGTGTTTCCTTCTTTCTTTACCTTATGTAAATTTTTATCTTTTGTAAACAACTTATATTTTTCTATAAGCTTATCTTTTGTAATAAATTATATATTTAGTATAATTCAAGAAATTATTTTTTCATCAAAAAAGTATCAACACAATAAAATTTATACTTGAAATGTCAATTTCAAGTATAAATTACCAAATTATAATATTATACAAATAAGTCCTACATTACCCTCATTTATTATTTTTTGAAGAGTTTTTTGTATCTTAATTTGTACATCTTCTGGCATTCTAAAAAGTTTATGTTGCAGACCATCCTTAACCATCATCTCAAGAGATTTTCCAAAAATGTTGCTCTGCCACATCTTTGAAGGGTCACTTTCAAACTGCTCAAGAAGTGATTTAACAAGGTCCTCGCTCTCCTTTTCGCTTCCCATTATGGGCGAAATTTCAGTTTCGATATCTGCTTTTATAAAATGAATAGATGGTGCACTTGCCCTCAATTTAACCCCATAAGAATTACCTTGTTTTACAATCTTAGGCTCTTCAAATTTCATTTCGGTTAAAGATGGTGCTACCATACCATATCCTTTTAATTTCACATCATTTAAAGCTTCTTCAACTTTTTCATACTCTATTTTAGCTTTTGACATAACTGCTAAGGTTCTAAGCAGATCATTTTCCCCATCTATTTTCATATTTGCAACCTGGCCTAAAAGATCATAAAATAACCTCTGCTTTGGCCTTAAAACTATTCTAGCTACGCCATCTGACATATTTACATTTTTAACATAGGATTCATCTATAAAATCATAATTTCCTATTTCTTCAGCAAGCTGCTTTAAGTCCCTCAGCTTAGTAGCTTTTTTGCATAATAAAGTTACAACCTCCATGAATTTTGCTTTTAAACTATTATCTAAAGTTAATCCATCAACCCATTCTGCCATCTCAATATTTATTTCTTTCAAAGGGAACTCTTTCAATATTTTAGAAAAGATACCATTAAAATCATCTGCATCCATATTGATAACATCGACAATTTCAACTGGTACATCGTATTTTAATTGCATATCACGCTTTAGATTCTTTGTCCTTTCATCTTTTGGTTTTGCTGAATTAAGCAAAATAATAAATGGTTTATTTAATTCCTTCAACTCATTTATTACCCGATTTTCAGCTTCCTCATAATCTTCTCTTGGTATCCCTGTTATGGAACCATCAGTTGTGATTACAATCCCCAATGTAGAATGATCTTTAATAACTTTATGTGTACCAATTTCAGCTGCCTCTTCAAATGGTATTTCATGGTCAAACCAAGGAGTCATTACCATTTTAAAGCCATCTGCATCTAAGTATCCGCTTGAACCTTTTACAATATATCCTACACAATCAACAAGCCTTACTTTAAGCTCTGTAGAATCATCAATATTAATAGTCACTGCCTCATTAGGTACAAATTTTGGTTCAGTTGTATGAATAGACTTTCCTGCTGAGCTTTGAGGAAGTTCATCCTTTGCTCTCTCTTGTTTAAATTCATTTTCTATTTTAGGAATGATCATTAAATCCATAAATCTTTTAATAAATGTAGATTTACCAGTTCTAACAGGACCTACCACTCCAATATAGATATCACCTTGAGTCTTTTTTGCTATATCTTTATATATATCAAAATTTTCCAAATTCAATTCCCCCACATCATTATTGATAATAATATATATTGGGGCTTAAAAAAAATTATGATAGAATAATTAAATATGTTTACCAAATTTTTAAACAAACTATTCGCTTTTTTTATTTCTTGTCATAAGGTTGTATACAGCTTCTTTTACATCAAAATTTTCAAACAAAACCTTATATAATGCATCTACAATAGGCATATCCACATCATATTCCTTCTTTAATGCATAAAATGCTCTGCAAGCGTTTATACCTTCTACTGTCATGCCTATACTCTCAATTGCTTCATCACAGGAATATCCCTTGCCTATTAGAATCCCGCACCTTCTATTCCTTGAATGCATGGAAGTACATGTAACTATGAGATCTCCAAACCCAGCAAGCCCCATAAATGTTTCATACCTTCCTCCCATTTTTAAGCCAATCTTTATTATTTCATTCATACCTCTTGTCATCAAAGCAGCCTTTGTATTATCACCATAACCAATTCCATCTGATATTCCAGCACAAAGCGCAATTACATTTTTAACAGCTCCTGCAACTTCAACTCCTATCACATCATCGCCTGTATATACTCTAAGATAATCTGTCATGAAAATATCTTGAATCTTCTTTGATATTTCATATTTATCTGAAGCTGCAACAAGTGCAGTAGGGATTTTTACACAAACCTCTTCTGCATGGCTTGGTCCTGATAATACTACAACATCATTACCTTTTAATTCTTCTCTTATAACTAAAGAAAGAGTTTTTAAACTCTCCTTCTCAATTCCTTTTCCTAGGTTTACTATAATTTGATCCTGCATAATTATATCTTTCATTTGTTTGCATATGTCTCTAACGCCTTGAGACGGAATTGCAAGTATTATGAATTCCGAATCCATCAAAGCTTTTTTCATATCACAAGTAGCTTCAACCCCAGAGGGTATTGTTATCTCTGAAAGATATTTTGAATTTTTTCTATTTTTATTTATACAATTTACAATTTCTTTATTTCTATCATATAAAGATACATCATATCCTTTTTCAGAGAGCACAACAGACATTGCTGTACCAAAGCTTCCTGCGCCAATTACAGATATTTTAAGCATTATCCCTTTTCCTTTCTTTAAATTCTAATTGCAAACCACAGCCTGTAAAATCAAAACTCTTTCGTATTTGATTCTCTAGATACCTTTCATATGAATAATGCAATAAGGCTGGATTATTCATAAAAAAAACAAAGTGAGGAGGTTTGATGCCTACTTGAGTTACATAAAAAATCTTTAATCTCATATTTGCAACCATGGGAGGTTCTTTCATCATAACTGCATTATTTATCACATCGTTTAAAACTCCTGTGGGAATTCTCTTTGCATAATTATCAAAACACTTTTTACATAGCTCTAAAACTTTATTCACCCTCTGTCCAGTAAGTGCAGAAATAAATAAAAATGGAGCATAGCTTAAAAAGCTAAGCTTACTTCTATATTCTTTCTCAAGTTTTAATAAAGTTTTATCATCCTTTTCAATGGTATCCCATTTATTCACTAATACTACAATTGCTTTATCCATTTCGTGGGCATAACCTATAATTCTCTCATCTTGTTCTGTAACACCGTCATTTGCATCTATCATAAGAACACATACATCTGCCCTCTCTATTGATGCAATAGCCCTTACAGCACTATATCTTTCTATCTCCTCTTTTATTTTGCTCTTTCTTCTAAGTCCTGCTGTATCTATAAGAGTAAACATTCCATATCCTAAATCTATATCTGAATCTATAGCATCTCTTGTGGTACCTGGTATTTCTGAAACAATGCTCCTCTCTTCTCCTAAAAGCTTATTTATCAAAGAAGATTTTCCTACATTAGGCTTTCCAACAAAAGCTACTTTGATCCTTTCCTCATCCTCTTCATCAGTAACCAAATCTTTAAATTTAGAAACAAGAACATCAAGCATATCTCCTAATCCAATCCCTTGAGTTGAAGATATGATAGAAGGCTCCCCTAGACCTAAGCTGCAAAATTCATAGGCATTGCTCTCATCTGTTAATCTATCTATTTTATTTACTACTAAAAGAACAGGCTTTTTTGATTTTCTTATCATCTGAGCTATTTCCTTATCAGCATCAGTCAATCCTACCTTTCCATCTACTAAAAATAAAATACAATCTGCTGTTTCTACTGCTATAGTAGCCTGCCTTCTCATTTGTGAAAATATTATATCATCATTTTCTGGTTCAATTCCTCCAGTATCTATTATTGTAAAAATATAATTTAGCCACTCTGATTCTGCATATATCCTATCCCTGGTAACACCAGGAGTATCTTCTACAATAGCTATTCTCTTTCCTGCAAGTTTATTAAATAGTGTTGATTTACCTACATTAGGTCTTCCAACTATTGCAACAATCGGCTTACTCAAAGCTAACTCCTCCTTAAGGTAAAACTTACTAATACATATAATAAAGCATATAATAACGCATTACAATTATTTTTTTAACTTTAGTTTACCCATACTTTTAATTTTATAAATATATTGAAATTTTCATTGACAAGCCTATTAAAAAATAATAAAATATAATTGAAAATAATTATCAATAAGGAGTGTTCACTATGTGCATTTGTGATATGAAATTTGGAGATAAAGCAAAAGTTATAAATATTCTTGGAGATGAAAAATTACGCAAAAGGCTTCTTGCTCTGGGTTTTACTAATGGGTGTGATATCCAATTTAAAAATACTGCTCCACTTGGAGATCCTATAATTATAAATTTAAGAGGTTTTGATTTAGCTCTTAGAAAAAATGATGCAAAAAATATTTATATAAAATATTAATCTTAAGAAGGTGATATGGATGAGCACTATTGCTTTAATAGGAAACCCCAATGTGGGGAAAACTTCTCTTTTTAATTTGCTTACAAATTCCAATTTAAAAGTTGGAAATTGGCCTGGTGTCACAGTTGAAAGAAAAGAAAGCATGATATCAAACGATCTAAAGCTTGTAGACCTACCAGGTATATACGCTTTAGATACTTATTCAAATGAAGAGAAAATATCTAAAGATTTTATAATTAAAGAAAACCCTGATTTGCTTTTAAATATAGTAGATGCCTCTACACTTGAAAGGAATTTATTTCTTACCTTGCAACTTAAGCAATTTAAAAAGCCCATAGTTCTTGTACTTAATATGATGGACGTAGCCAAAAACAAAGGAATGGAAATTGATATAAAAAAATTAGAAGAAAAGTTGAATGTAAAATGCGTTCCTATTGTAGCTTCTAAAGAAACTGGAATAGATGAACTTAAAACCTTATTAATAAAAAATAAGGATTTATTTAGGCAACCCATTGATAACAATTATCAATTGAAGACTGAAGATGATTATTATAAATTTATTTCAGAAGTGCTTTCGGATTCTATCGTAAAAAATAAATTAAAAAAGGAAACAGTATCAGAAAAAATTGATAAAATCGTATTAAATAAATGGCTTGCATATCCTGTCTTCTTATTGGCATTATATATTATTTTTCAGTTTACTTTTACTTGGGTAGGTGTTCCAATCCAAGATTTATTAGATAAACTTGTTAATGAAGATTTTTTAAATTTTGTCAGTGGACTCGTTGCAAACTCTTCACCTTGGTTTCAATCACTTATAATTGATGGTATCATTGGTGGTGTAGGTGCTATTATCCCATTTCTTCCCATTATAGTGTGTTTATTCTTAGGGTTAAGCCTTTTAGAAGATTGCGGATATATGGCCCGTGTTGCTTTCATTATGGATAAGCTTATGAGAAAAATAGGTTTATCGGGCAAGGCATTTATACCTATGATAATGGGGTTTGGATGTGCAGTTCCTGGAATAATGGCCACAAGAACTTTAGAGAGTGAAAAAGATAGGAAGCTTTCAACTCTTTTGATACCTTTAATGTCATGCCCTGCAAGGCTTCAGGTTTATGCATTATTTGTTGGTATATTCTTTGCACAAAACCAAGGTATTGTAGTGCTTTCAATTTATCTTGTAGGCATAATTGTAGCTTTATTAATCGGACTTATATTTAAAAATAGCGTATTTAAAAAAGATGAAGAACCTTTTATGATAGAATTGCCAACTTATAAGCTTCCAACATGGAAAACAGTTGTAAAGATCCTTTGGGAAAAATCAAAAGGGTTTTTAATAAAAGCAAGTACCCTCATATTTGCAGTATCCATGCTTGTATGGTTAATTAGCCATTTTAACTTTACAGGATATGTAGAAGATATAAATCAAAGCTTTCTTGCAAGTATTGGTCATGCTTTAGCACCAATTTTTGCTCCTATCGGTTATGGTCAATGGCAAGCTGTAGTTTCTTTGATTATTGGTATAATGGCAAAAGAAGTTGTTGTTGCAACTATGGGTGTTGTTTATGCTGGAGATCTTGCTCAAATGTTGCCAGTCCATTTTAGTGCACTATCTGCAATCAGTTTTATGATATTTGTATCACTTTATACACCATGTGTTGCTACTATTGCTGCAGTAAAAAAAGAATATGGTGGTAAATTTGCTGCGTTTTCAGTTGTTTATCAATTTGTACTGGCTTGGGTAGTTTCATTTATAGTATTTACTATTGGAAAAATATTCATATAAAGAAGGTAATAAAATGATAGAAATATGTATTACAATTGCAATTTTTGCTGTAGCTATATTGATCTTAATAAAGAGATATTCCAATTCAAGGAAAGCAAAAAATGATTGTGGTTGTTCTAATTGTTCAGGGTGTTCAGTAAATAATTGTGCTTCAAAAGATGCTAAAGGTCTATCAAAATAATACAAAAAAGCTGTTTGTAGATATTGACAGCTTTTTTGTGTTTATATAAGCTTTAAGCAATAAATATTTTAAAAAAATTTACATAAAATTCACAATTTCAATTCAATTTTTTTCTTTTTCTGTCAATAATCATATATATAATAATAAAGGGTAACTGATATATAACTTAATTTAATTTACTGGCACCACAATGGTGCTTTTTTGTTATCCATATATTCTTCTCACTATGTTCTTAGCTTTCTATATTCTAATCGTTCTCCTTTTTCAATCTCTTTTTACATAATTTCAGATATGAGGAAGAGTACTTATAATAAAAAAACAACAAATATTAAGGGGTTATAGCTTTCTATATAAATATATAATAACGCTTATACTATGAAATTCTATTTAAATAGTTTATAAGCTATTTTTATGCATATTTATAGCTTATATCTCGCTAATAATATCATAAAACATCGATTTAATAGCAATACTTTTAAATAATTTTAAATATAAGAATAAAATTAATGCAAAAATATAATAATAAATGCATAACTGATAATTAATTTTGTGCTAATTTAGTACAAACATTGATTTTATTAGGTTTTATCAAAGTTATAGGGTAAAGGGTTGTTAGTTATGTAAATAAAATTATACTAACGAAGGAGATTTTTATTAATGAAATTAAATAAACGTGTGATTTTTATAATAACTTGTATAATATGTGCAATAACGATCTTATCAGGTACATTTGCATGGTGGAGCAGCTCGCAAACAATTGAAAATAGATTACAAGCTGCTGACACAAAAGATGTAAAGCTATATGAAGAATTTGCTCCAACTGATGGGTGGGTTCCAGGGCAAACAGTAGATAAATTGGTAAGAGTAGTTCAAACAGGAAAAGGTAAAGTTGCTGTCCGTGCTAAATTAACAGAATTTATAGAGTTATATCAATTGGATGGTGGCGACCCAGCAGATCTTTTAGTTACTTATCAAGCCGATCCAGCACCAGGTGCAAACCAAATCGCTGTAATAACATCACAATCTGCTATTAATACTTTAAAAACAGGCTACACTCTAGTTCCAGAGGAAAATTTAACACTTACTACTGAAATAAATGATGCAACAGGTGAATTGTATGTATATAGCAAAACTTCTGGTGGTGATAATACACTTTACAACAATACATTTTACTTTGCTTATTATGATACGAACGGTGGTGCAGAAGGTCCTGATGATCAATACCAAATTGTAACAATAAACAATTTAGCTTCAGGTATAAGTGCGGCTACTTTTTCATTTCCATTTTATACAATAGATATGACTCTTTCTAATTATATTAATTATGCTACACCTAATGAACCTAATGAAGATGGTATAGTACACAATCCAACCGTTGCTGATGGTATAGATCATACAAGTATCGAATTAAACTTTGGTACAAATGTATATAATACTGCAACTGCTGTTACAGCCGATTGGGTCGCTAATCAAGCATCTAGTGATCCTAACGATAAGGATAAGTGGTATTATAGTACGGTAGATGGTTACTATTATTATGGTCAACCATTAGATGATACTATAGCGCAAACCACCCCATTGCTCGTATCATTAAAACTTGCAGATGGTACCACTAACCAATATAAAAATATGAAATATAATTTAAAGATTGATATGGAAGCTGTTCAAGCAACAGAAGCAGCTGTAAAGGCATTATGGGATCTAGATAATACTAATGCAAATGTTTGGACTGTATTATCTCCTATGCTTTTACCTGAACCTACACCATAAACATCATTAATTTAAAGAGGTGAAGTTTATGTTAAAATTTAAAAAAACTTCATATTTAATGATCTACATCTTGTTTTTAATTAAACTCACCTATGGAAATGATGTAAATCTTCCTGATGGATTTGTCATAGGAGATAATGAGGGCATCACTTTATCAACTGATGGAAGATATTTTATTTTTGCAGAAAATCTACATCCTGGAGATAGAATTCAAAAAAATGTCATGTTAAAAAATAATAGACAAGACACATCTTTTAAATTATATCTTTCTACTCGTAATATAAATCAAGAGGGAAATATAGATATGAATAACAGAATTCTAACCAAGATAAGCATAGATAATATAGAAATTTTTTCAGGTAGACCTGATGGAGTTGGAAAAGGGGATTTTTCTCATATAAATATGAAGGATGATCCATTATTTCTTGGCAATTTCACTCCTTCTCAAATTAGAAATATGAAAATAAACTATATATTTGAAGGAGAAGATCTTAATTTAGGAGACACAGGCAGTATAAGCTTTGGATGGATGTTTAGAGCCTATGCTACAGAATATGCACTACCTGAAACAGGGGCATATTTTTATAGAAACAAATTGAGGTGACTTAAATTATGATTAAAAATATTAAAAAAATAAATAAACTTAATTTAACTGTTGTTTCTATAATTATAAGCTTAATTATAATATCATCAAAAAGCTTCACGTGGCAGCACTCTAGCGATTCTAAGATCAATCATATTGAAATAGCTGATTTAAAAGTAGTTATAGAAGAAGAATTCACAGAACCCATGAATGTAAAATCAAATGACATTATAAATAAAAAAGTATTCATCTATAACATAGGTAATTTTCCTGCCCTAGTGAGGGTATCATTTTTTCCATATTTATATGATGAAACCAGTGGACAGTCTCTGCTGACTCCACATGATTCCATAAGCCTTTTAAATTTAAGTTCTGATTGGATAGATGGCAAGGATGGGTATTTTTACTATGATAAAATACTTATGCAAAATGAAAAAACAACCAACCCTATAATTTCTTCAGTATTAATAAACCCTATACAACCTAGTCCAAACTATTCAAATATTAAACTTGATTTAGAGGTTAATATGGAAGCTTGTGGAATAAGCCGTTATTATTCCTTTCAAAAAATGTGGTGGAATTATGATGGAGTTTCTCCCCTTCCACCTCCCCTCAATAATATAAACAACCAGTTAATAGATAAAACAAATGCATTTTTTCAAGATTATGATGTTTAGGAGACAATCTATGAAAAGCCTAATCAACAAATTATTATTTTTATTTACTATATGCACAATATTTCTTGTAACCTTCGGAGTATCATATTCTTGGTTTACTTCAAAAAATAGTACGGTTAATAACTTAAATACTGCAAATCTAAAAACAGAAATCAATGAAGATTACTTTCCTACAAAAATGTTGCTTCCTGATAAAGTATATAAAAAATCTATTAAAATTATAAATACTGGAAATTGCAATGCATTTGTTAGAGTTTCCTTAGCTGAAATATTGATAGACTTTGAAGTTGAAGATGCAAATCTTGCAAATTCAGGAAATTTAAAGACTACAAACTTCCCTTCTGCAACCGTAATCGATCTAAACAATCCCTTATCTTATGAAAATGCTGTTCCAGGAAATCTTATATTAAATAAGAATTCATTATACAATACCATAAAAAATGTATTTAAAAGTAACATTACTATGATATATGAAGACGCTATGCGAAACCCAAATATTTCAAATAAAATACAACTTGTATGGGATACTTCCGTAGGCTTTGATTGGGTATATGAAAATGGATATTTTTATTATACAAAAATACTTTCAAAAAATATGCAGACGCCTCCTCTTCTAAGCGGAATAAAATTAAAATCTTTAAATAACCTTGAAAAAGGCAGCATATATAAGCTTATAGTATCCCATGAAAGTTTAACTACATCAGAAGATGCTCTCATCGGTTTTACTGATGGAGGATGGGGTTTAAATGAGAGCACTTCATCAGTACTGCCTACTTTAAAAGCTTTGATATCTTACTAGTTTTTATAAATAAACTCGGCAAATTAATATTTCCATAAAAGAATTGTTGCAAAACCGATAAAGGTCGGTTAGCAACATTCTATTTTTTTTGCAACTTTTACAATTAAAATATTTTAAAGAGATCTTTTTTTTATTTTTATCATATTTTCTAATTTTTAAAATAAATATTTAATAATTGACTAAATTTTAGATTAAAGGAGTGTAGCAATATGAATAATAATAATGATTCAAGATTTCAAGAAGAAGAAAAGGGATTGACTATAGACTTTAACGACCCAATGGTTCAAGAGCTTTTAAATGAGGTAAGAGAAGAAAAAAAGAAAAAAGAAGCCTTAGAAAATAGTAAAGCTGATAATAATATTCAAAATTTAAATGAGATAGATATATTTCAAAATTTTCAGAGGATTCCTATATTAAAGCTTAGGGCTGAGGATAAGTTAAATTTCTTCGATTTTCCCGACAATGAGCAACTCCTGAACGCTATTTCATCTATAGAAAATGACAATATTTTAAGTCCATGCATTGCTTTGGATGATGGAGATGGAAAGTATACTGTGATAATAGGCAGAACAAGGCTTAGAGCTCTTCGTGCTCTCTATGATGTTTCAAAATCGGATAAATATAGCACCCTTCCATGTTTTATTATAGAAAAAGATAAAATAGATCCTCTAAAGCTTGAAAGCATGATAATATCTTCTAATTTAAATTATAGAACAATCTCTAGAAAGACTTTTATACGAGCTACTTTAAAGATGGATGAAGCTTTAAAATCTGGGAAAAGCTATAGAGGACAAATGAATGTGG
>JAVBPQ010000170.1:0-14775 GCA_031549525.1 Clostridiaceae bacterium
CATATCCTTTCTTTGATAATACTAGCGTGATTGCTGCTGTCAATGTCGTTTTTCCATGATCTACGTGCCCTATTGTTCCTACATTTACGTGTGGTTTATTTCTTTCAAATTTTACCTTTGCCATTATTTTTTCCTCCTTAAAATAATTTATTTACTACCTATTATTTGCTCCTGTATACTCTTAGGAACTTCTTCATAATGATCAAATTCCATTGAATGAGTTGCTCTACCTTGAGTGTTAGATCTTAAGCTAGTGGCATAACCAAACATGGATGAAAGAGGAACAAATGCTCTTACAGCCTGAGAATTATATTGAGCTTCAATTCCCTCAATTCTTCCTCTTCTTGAATTTATATCTCCCATTACGTCTCCCATATATTCTTCAGGAACTGTAACTTCTACTTTCATAATAGGTTCTAATAATACAGGGTCTGCTTTTTTCATGCCTTCTTTAAAGGCCATTGAACCTGCAATTTTAAATGCCATCTCTGATGAATCCACATCATGATAAGATCCATCATATACTCTTACCCTAAAATTAATAACAGGATAACTCCCTACTACACCACTTTCTGAGGCTTCTTGTATTCCATTATCTATAGCAGGAATATACTCTTTTGGTATGACTCCTCCTACAATTGCATTTTCAAATGAATAATCACCTTCATTAGGTATTAATTCTATAAAGCAATGGCCATATTGTCCACGACCACCAGATTGTCTCACAAATTTACCTTCTGCTTTTACAGCTTTTCTTATGGTCTCTTTGTATGCAACTTGTGGTTTACCTACATTGCATTCAACTTTAAATTCTCTTTGTAATCTATCAACAATTATCTCAAGGTGCAATTCTCCCATTCCAGCTATAATTACCTGACCAGTTTCTTGATCAGTATAAGTTCTAAATGTTGGATCTTCTTCTGCAAGTTTAGCAAGAGATAAACCCATTTTCTCTTGGCTTGCTTTAGTTTTAGGTTCAATAGCCACATGTATAACAGGTTCTGGAAATTCCATCTTTTCTAAAATAACTGCACTTTCATCATTACATAGAGTATCTCCTGTTGTAGTATCTTTTAAACCTATTACGGCACCCAAATCACCTGCTCTAAGTTCATCTACATCTTCTCTTGAATTTGCATGCATCTTTACAAGTCTTCCAATTCTTTCTCTTTTATTTTTAGTAGAATTTAAAACATATGAACCACTCATCATTATTCCAGAATACACTCTCACAAAAGTAAGCTTCCCAATAAATGGATCTGTAGAAACTTTAAAAGCTAGTGTTGACATTGGTTCATCGTCATTTGAATGTCTTTCAATTTCTTCTCCACTTTCTAAGGATATACCTTTTATTGGAGGTATATCTATAGGAGAAGGCATATATTTAACTACAGCATCAAGCATAGGTTGAACTCCCTTATTTTTATAAGATGAGCCACAAACAACAGGAATTACTTTGTTTGCAATAGTTTCTTTTCTTAAAGCACTTTCAATTTCTTCTACTGTAAATTCTTCTCCATCCAAATATTTCATCATTAACTCTTCACTTGCATCTGCAACTGCTTCTTTTAAATTAGATCTATATTTTTCAACTAAATCTTGCATATTTTCAGGAACATCTTCTACATGAGTTTCTTTTCCAAGTTTTTCGTCATATATGATAGCTTTATTTTGAACAATATCAACCATACCTATGAATGTATCTTCTTTACCAATAGGTAATTGTATGGGCACTGGATTTGCACCAAGCCTTTCCTTAATCATACCAACAACTCTATAAAAATCAGCACCTAATATATCCATTTTATTTATATAAGCCATCCTTGGTACATTGTATTTATTAGCCTGCCTCCATACTGTCTCAGATTGAGGTTCAACTCCACCTTTAGCACAGAATACTGCCACTGCTCCATCAAGCACTCTAAGTGATCTTTCTACTTCAACTGTAAAGTCTACGTGCCCTGGTGTATCTATTATATTTATTACATGATCATTCCACATACATGTTGTCGCAGCAGAACTTATTGTAATTCCTCTCTCTTGTTCTTGAGGCATAAAGTCCATAGTAGCTGCCCCTTCATGAGTCTCACCTAATTTATGAGTTCTTCCTGTATAGAATAATATACGTTCTGTAGTAGTAGTTTTCCCAGCATCTATATGAGCCATTATTCCTATATTTCTAAATTTATCTATTGTATATTTTCTTGCCAAAACTATTCCTCCTCTCAAAAGAAAAAATAAAAAATATTTAAAACTTTATAAAACTGTTTTGGAAATCCAAAACAGTTTTGTAAATACAATTAGTATTTATAATGAGAAAATGCCCTATTTGCTTCAGCCATTTTATGTGTATCTTCTCTCTTCTTAACTGCTCCACCTGTATTATTTGAAGCATCGATTAACTCTCCAGCTAATCTTTCCATCATGCGTTTTTCTCCTCTTTTTCTAGCTGAAATAAGCAACCATCTAATACCCAAAGTTTGTTTTCTATCTGGTCTAACTTCAATTGGAACCTGATAGTTTGCGCCACCTATTCTCCTTGCTTTTACTTCAAGAACAGGCATTACATTTGCCATAGCTGCTTCAAAAACTTCCATTGGATCTTTTCCTGTTTTGTTTGAAATTATATCAAAAGCACCATAACATATTGTTTGTGCTATACCTTTTTTTCCATCTTTCATGATATTATTTATGAGTTTTGTTAAAATCTTTGAATTATATATAGGATCTGGCAAAACATCTCTTTTAGCGATGTGTCCTTTTCTTGGCACTTTTCTTCCCTCCTTAACATTTTATTTTACATCATAGGTACTCAACTGAAATTCAGTTGCAAAGTGCATCACCAACGCAAATTTTAAAGCGTAGTTTACTGCACTCTATTTAGATTGTTTTTTTGGTCTTTTTGCACCATATTTGGATCTGCCTTGCATTCTATTAGTAACACCAGATGAATCAAGAGCGCCTCTCACTATATGATATCTAACCCCTGGCACGTCTTTAACCCTTCCACCTCTTAAAAGAACAACACTATGTTCCTGAAGATTGTGCCCAATTCCTGGTATATAGCCATAAACTTCATAACCATTTACCACTCTAACTCTTGCAATTTTTCTTAATGCAGAGTTTGGTTTCTTTGGAGTTTCAGTTTTTACAACTGTACATACTCCTCTTCTTTGAGGGCATTCCATTAGTGCAGGAGCTTTTGATTTTTTAGATAATGATTTTCTACCTTTTCTAATAAGTTGACTGATTGTTGGCATTTAAGTACACCTCCCTAAATAATTTATTATTTATCCTTTAATTTGAGTGCTGCTGCAGATTCTATTTGTAATCCACACATTTTACCAAGCTCTTTCATTGTATCAACATGCTGAATATTTATGTTAATATTATGTGCATATTCAATAAGAGGCTGAGTTAAACTATTGTTTGCATCTTTTGCTATATATAATGTTTCTCCCAAACCATTTTTCATAGACTTTAAAGATTGTTTTACACCAATTACTTTATTCCCTTGCAGTCTATTTATCATGATTTAATCCTCCTTTAAAGAACTCATATACTCTAAATTCAACAAAGCTATTTTATCATCTGATTTTTTCTATGTCAATAAATTAATTAGCTTGAAATTCTTCTTCTTCGTATTCTTTAATCTCTGTATTTATTTTTATTGAGCTATATTTTTTAAGTCCAGTTCCTGCAGGTATTAATTTACCAATAATTACATTTTCTTTCAAACCAAGTAAAGGATCAATTTTACCCTTTGTAGCTGCATCTGTCAATACCTTTGTGGTCTCCTGGAAAGAAGCTGCAGAAAGAAATGAATCTGTTGCAAGTGCTGCTCTTGTTATTCCAAGTAAAGATACTTTTCCTTGAGCTGGTTCTAGACCTTCTGCTTCTACTCTGCTATTTTCTTCATTAAAAACAAACTCATCAACTAATGACCCTGATAAAAATTCAGTATCTCCAGATTCATCTATTTTAATTTTCTTAGTCATCTGCCTTATTACAATCTCAAGATGTTTATCATTAATTTCAACACCCTGTAATCTATAAACCTTTTGTACTTCTCCTAATAAATAATTTTTAACTCCTTGAACACCTTTTATCCTAATAGTATCATGCGGATTTACTGAACCTTCAGTAATTTCATCACCAGCACTAACCATGCTTCCATCTGTAACTTTTATTCTTGAACCAAAAGGAATATCATATGCAACCTCTTCATTGTTATCATTTATAATATATACTATTCTTTTTTTCTTAGTTTCTTCTATTCGTACTACCCCTGATTGTTCGCTTACTATTGCAAGACCTTTAGGCTTTCTTGCTTCAAAAAGCTCCTCAACTCTTGGAAGACCCTGAGTTATATCTGCTCCTCCTGCAACACCACCTGTATGAAATGTCCTCATGGTAAGTTGAGTCCCAGGTTCTCCAATGCTTTGAGCTGCTATTATTCCAACAGCTTCACCTACATTTATTTTTTGAGCTGTTGCCATACTCATACCATAACATTTTGAACACACTCCATGTCTAGTCTTACAAGTAAATACAGAACGTATTTTAACTTTGTTTATATTTAATTTGCTTATTTTTTCAGCAAGTTTAAAATCAATATATTCATTTTTATTTATGATGATTTCATTTGTTTCAGGATTCATTATGTCTTCTGCAGTGTATCTTCCTGTAAGTCTTTCAGCTAAAGTTTCAATGACTTCATTGCCTTCCTTAATTTCTGAAACTACAAAGCCTTCTTCAGTACCACAATCTTCTTCTCTCACAATGACATCTTGACTTACATCTACAAGTCTTCTTGTTAAGTATCCTGAGTCTGCAGTCTTTAAAGCTGTATCTGCATTACCTTTTCTTGCTCCATGAGTTGATATAAAATATTCTAGAACATCAAGTCCTTCTCTTAAAGAAGCCTTAATGGGTCTTTCCATGATTTTACCTGATGGACTTGCCATCAATCCTCTCATACCTGCTAATTGTTTAATCTGAGACTTTGATCCTCTTGCACCTGAATCTGCCATCATAAAGATTGGATTGTACCTATCAAGGTTATTCATAAGCATATCCCCAACTTTATCTGTTGTTTTTGCCCATGTATCGATTACTCTTTCATATCTTTCTTCATCAGATATAAAACCTCTTCTGAATAATTTTTCAATTTTATCTACTTCAGCTTCTGCCTCTTGCAACATGCTCTTTTTCTGTTCAGGAATAACCATATCAGAAGTTGAAACAGTAAGGGCACCAATTGTTGAGTAATGGTATCCTTTTGATTTTATATTATCAAGCATAATAGAAGTTTGAGTAGGTCCATGTACTAAATAACATCTCTCTATAATTTTTTCAAGATATTTCCTCGTAGCTAAACCTTCTATTTCTAAATTAAACATTTCTTCTGGATTTGTTCTATCTATGAATCCTAAATCCTGAGGAATAGATTCATTAAATATTATTTTTCCTGCTGTTGTAACTATTTGTCTGTGTTGTAACTCACCATTTACTTTTCTATATATTTTTACTTTAATCTTATCTTGTATTTTTATATTTCCAGATTCATATGCCATTAAAGCTTCATCTGTTGAAGAAAATATGTTTACAATTTCATCTTTTCCATTATCAAAAGTTAAATAATATGAGCCCAAAACCATATCTTGTGTTGGAACACATACTGGTCTTCCATCAGATGGTTTTAAAATATTATTTGCAGCAAGCATTAAAAACCTAGCTTCTGTTTGAGCTTCAACAGAGAGAGGTACATGCACTGCCATTTGATCTCCATCAAAATCTGCATTATATGCATTGCATGTCAATGGATGCAACTTTATAGCTCTTCCTTCTACAAGAACAGGTTGAAATGCTTGAATACCTAATCTATGAAGTGTAGGTGCTCTATTTAAAAGCACAGGATGATCTTGTATTACATCTTCAAGAACGTCCCATACTTGAGGATGTACTCTTTCAACCATTCTTTTAGCATTTTTTATATTATGTGCTACCTGACTTGTTACAAGCTTTTTCATTACAAATGGTTTGAATAATTCAAGTGCCATTTCTTTAGGAAGACCACATTGATACATCTTCAATTCAGGTCCCACAACAATTACAGAACGCCCTGAATAATCCACACGTTTTCCTAAAAGATTTTGTCTAAACCTTCCTTGTTTACCTTTTAACATATCTGAAAGTGATTTTAAGGGGCGATTCCCAGGACCTGTTACTGGTCTTCCACGCCTTCCATTATCTATTAGTGCATCTACTGATTCTTGAAGCATCCTCTTCTCATTTCTGACTATAATATCAGGAGCTTTTAAATCCAATAATTTTTTCAACCTGTTATTTCTATTTATTACTCTTCTATAAAGATCATTTAAATCAGATGTAGCAAATCTTCCACCATCTAATTGAACCATAGGTCTTAAATCTGGAGGTATAACAGGAATCACATCAATTATCATCCATTGAGGTTTATTATTAGATTTTCTAAAAGATTCAACAACTTCTAATCTCCTGATTATTCGAACCTTTTTTTGACCTGAGCTTTTCTTTACTTCTTCTCTCAAATCAGAGGATAATTGTTCAAGATCTATTTCAACTAATAAATCCTTAATTACCTCAGCACCCATTCCTGCTATAAAACTTCCTTCTCCAAATTTATCTATAGCTTCTCTATACTCTTTTTCGCTAAGGAGCTGTTTTTTTAACAGAGTTGTTTCTTTTGGATTCGTTACAATATATGATGCAAAATATAAAACTTTCTCAAGAGCTCTTGGTGAAATATCCAATACAAGACCTAATCTTGAAGGTATCCCTCTAAAATACCATATATGAGAAACTGGGGCTGCAAGCTCAATATGCCCCATTCTTTCTCTCCTCACCTTTGCTTTTGTAACCTCAACACCACAACGGTCACATACAATTCCCTTATATCTTACCCTTTTATACTTTCCACAATGACATTCCCAATCTTTTGTTGGTCCAAATATTCTTTCGCAAAACAAGCCATCTCTTTCAGGCTTTAAAGTTCTGTAATTTATAGTCTCAGGCTTCTTTACTTCTCCTCTTGACCACTCTCTTATTTTTTCTGACGAAACTAATCCAATTTGAAGTGCCTCAAAATTATTTAATTCTATCAAGGGTACTCCTCCCTTCTACATTTCATCATTGTCATTAAATTCTTCATTTTCAATAATAAAATCTTCAAGTTCATCTTCATTAAATTGATCATCTTGCGATATATCAAAGTCTATATCATCTTCTGAAACATCATTATCAATATAGTTATCATCCGATAATCTGATATCATCCTTATTTTCAAGCACAACATCTAAATCAGATAAACCATCATCAATGGATTCTTTTAATTTTATTTCTTCTTTGTTATCATTTAAAACTTTAACATCAAGACATAATGCTTGAAGTTCCTTTATAAGTACCTTGAAAGATTCAGGAACTCCAGGAGTTGGAATATTTTCACCTTTTACTATAGATTCATAGGTCTTTACCCTTCCAACCACATCATCAGATTTTACAGTTAAAATCTCTTGAAGCATATGAGATGCACCATAGGCTTCCAAAGCCCAAACTTCCATCTCTCCAAATCTTTGTCCTCCAAATTGAGCTTTACCCCCAAGAGGTTGTTGAGTCACTAAAGAATATGGACCTGTAGATCTTGCGTGAATTTTGTCGTCTACTAAGTGAGCAAGTTTTAATATATACATATATCCAACTGTTACTCTGTTATCAAAACGCTCTCCTGTCCTTCCATCATACAATATTGTTTTACCATCTTCATCAAAGCCTGAATCTTTTAAGCATTGCCTTATTTCAGCTTCTGTAGCGCCTGAAAATACAGGAGTGCTAATATGCCAACCTTTTTTATTTACGGCTAATCCAAGATGCACTTCTAATACCTGCCCTATATTCATACGAGAAGGAACACCTAAAGGATTTAAACAAAGTTGAAGTGGTGTTCCATCTGGTAAAAATGGCATATCTTCTTCAGGTAAAACTCTGGATATAACTCCTTTATTTCCATGCCTTCCAGCCATTTTATCTCCTACAGATATTTTTCTTTTTTGTGCAATATAACATCTCACTAGTTTATTTACACCAGGTGGAAGTTCATCACCATTTTCTCTTGTAAAAATTTTAACATCAACTATTATTCCAGCTTCTCCATGGGGAACTCTTAATGATGTATCTCTAACTTCTCTTGCTTTTTCACCAAATATAGCTCTTAAAAGTCTTTCCTCTGCAGTAAGTTCAGTCTCTCCTTTTGGAGTAACTTTACCAACTAAAATGTCACCTGATCTTACCTCTGCTCCAATTCTTATTATGCCTCTATCATCGATATCCTTTAAAGCATCTTCACCTATATTTGGAATATCTCTTGTAATTTCTTCCGAACCTAATTTTGTATCTCGTGCTTCAGCTTCATATTCTTCGATGTGGATAGATGTAAATATATCTTCTCTAACTAACTGTTCTGATATAAGCATAGCATCTTCATAGTTATAACCTTCCCATGTTACAAAGCCTATAAGTATGTTCTGACCAAGGGCAATTTCGCCCATGTCTGTAGAAGGACCATCAGCTAATATAGCTCCCTTTTCTATTCTTTCTCCTCTTTCAACTATTGGTCTTTGATTTATACAAGTACCTTGATTTGAACGTTTAAATTTCAAAAGTTTATATGTATCTGTTCCACCATCTGAATCCCTTTTTACTCTGATTTCATTAGCACTTACATATGAGATAATGCCTGAATTAATAGCTTTCGGGAAAACTCCTGAATCCATTGCAGCTTTATATTCTATACCTGTTCCTACTATTGGTGCTGAGGGTATTAAAAGAGGAACTGCCTGTCTTTGCATATTTGCACCCATAAGAGCTCTTCCTGCATCATCATTCTCAAGAAAAGGTATCATTGCTGTAGCGACAGAAACCAATTGCCTTGGAGAAACGTCCATTAAATCAACTTCCTGTATTGGAACAACTACTACATCATCTTCAACCCTCACAGATACACGTTTATCTATAAAATAACCCTCTTCATCTAAGAGTTCATTTGCTTGAGCTATATTATATCTATCTTCTTCATCTGCAGTTAAATAAACAATTTCATTTGTAACCTTTCCTATTTCTTTATCTACTTTTCTATATGGTGCTTTTATAAATCCATATTCATCAACTTTTGCATACGTTGCAAGCGCATTTATAAGTCCAATATTAGGACCTTCTGGAGTTTCTATTGGACACATTCTTCCATAATGTGAATGATGCACATCTCTTACTTCAAAACCAGCTCTATCTCTAGATAATCCTCCTGGTCCAAGTGCTGATAATCTTCTCTTATTTGATAATTCTGATAGAGGATTTGTCTGATCCATAAATTGGGATAATTGAGAGCTTCCAAAAAATTCTTTAATAGATGCTGCTACTGGCCTAATATTGATAAGCGCTTGAGGGGTTACATCATCTTGAGCTTGAACTGTCATCCTCTCTTTGACAACTCTTTCCATTCTAGATAATCCTATTCTAAATTGATTTTGCAACAATTCTCCAACTGAGCGAAGTCTTCTATTTCCAAGATGATCAATATCATCATTTTCTCCAATTCCATGTGCAAGACCCAATTCATAATTTACTGTAGACAATATATCATCAATTATAATATGTTTTGGTATCAATAAAATGAGATTTTTTTTAATGGTTTTAATAATCTCATCTTCATCTGAAATATCCTTTATTAAATTAGTTAAAGTTGGATAATGGACTCTTTCATGTATATTTAAAGAAGATAAATCTGCATCAATATTTTTATGTATATCTACAAAATTATTCCCAATAACGGTTACTATCTTATCTTCAACTATGATTTTAACTGAGTTGATTCCACAATCTTGTATCTCAATAGCTTTATCAATTGAGATAGAGGAGTTTTTCTCAATTAGTATTTCTCCTGTGGTTGGATTTATTATATCTTCAGCAGAGGTTTTATTTGCAATTCTCAAATTCAAAGCTAATTTTTTATTAAATTTATATCTTCCAAAGCGCGCTAAATCATATCTTTTTGCATCAAAAAAAAGAGAATTTATTAAAGTTTGAGCGCTATCAACTGTTGGAGGTTCACCTGGTCTTAACCTTTTATAAATTTCTAAAAGTGCTTCTTCCTTTGATTTAGTGTTGTCTCTATCAATAGTTGCCCTTAACCTCTCATCCTCACCAAAATATTTTAAAATATCAACATCACTGCTTAAGCCTAAAGCTCTTACCAATATAGTTATTGGTATTTTTCTTGTTTTATCTATTCTCACATAAATTATATCATTTGAGTCCGTTTCATATTCAAGCCAAGCTCCCCTATTTGGTATAACAGTGGATGAAAACAATTTTTTTCCAGTCTTATCAATGGTTAAATCATAATAAACTCCAGGCGATCTAACTAACTGGCTAACGATGACTCTCTCTGCTCCATTTATTATAAATGTTCCTTGCTCAGTCATCAAAGGAAAATCTCCCATATATACTTCTTGCTCTGTAATTTCTCCGTTCTCTTTATTTGTTAATCTTACCTTAACTTTTAAAGGAGCTGCATATGTTGCATCTCTTTCTTTACATTCTTCAACTGAATATTTTATGCCATCCATTTCCAGTTTAAAATCAATGAATTCTAAGTTAAGATTGCCACCATAGTTTTGAATTGGATTTACATCTTGAAAAACTTCATACAAACCTTCATCAAGAAACCATTTGTAGGAGTTTAATTGCACTTCAATGAAATTTGGCATTTCACCTACTTCCTTCAATTTTGAAAAGCTCATCCTAACTCTTTTCCCTAAATTAACAGGATGTACCATTAACTTCACCCCTTATTGTTTTGAGAGTTTTATTGTATTAAAATAAGTAGTATTAAACTAAAAAATTAGCTTTTGTTATATATATAGTATTGCATAATTATTGATTTTTAATCTAAATTTTATTTTTTTAAAAATTCCGGTCCGCTTTATTATTCAATGCAATTTATCATTATATCAAATATGATTATCAATGTCAACTTATTTGTGTGGTTTTTGGAAATTATTGCTATAAATTATTTTTTGGATTAAAAAAACAGTTTATAAAATTTATTATACACTTTCAAAAATATTAATATTCTTTAAAAGAAATTTATTCCATAAACTTTATGAAATAGATTAGGAATCAAAAAAATTAGCTTATACACCTTATTAAAATAAGGATATACAAGCTAAAATGCTATATTATTTATATTATTTTACTTCTACTTTTGCTCCAGCTTCTTCAAGTTTATTCTTTATAGCTTCTGATTCTTCTTTGCTTATTCCTTCTTTAAGTGGTTTTGGTGCTCCATCAACTAATTCTTTTGCTTCTTTTAATCCTAAACCTGTTAATTCTCTTACAACTTTAATTACATTTATCTTCTTATCTCCATGAGAAACAAGAATTACATCAAATTCTGTTTTCTCTTCTTGTTGAGGAGCTCCGCCAGCACCAGGCACAGCTACTACTTGTGCAGCAGCACTAACTCCAAATTCTTCTTCACATCTTTTAACTAAATCATTTAATTGTAAAACAGTCATTCCTTTTATAGCTTCAATTATTTGATCAATATTCATTTACAATGCACCTCCAAAATATTAAGCATTTTCACTTTCTTTTTTTTCTGCTATCGATTTAAATACCATAGCTACATTTGAAATTGGAGACTTGAAACTTCCAAGAAGCCTTGAAAGCAATATCTCTCTTGATGGTATGTTTGCAATTTGTTTTATCTTTTCTTCATCAAAGATACTGCCTTGAACTAAACCTGCCTTAAGTTCAATTGCTTTTACATCTTTTGCAAACTCATTTACTATCCTCGCTGGAGCTGTACAATCATCATAACTTATAGCAATTGCAAGTGGTCCTTGCAGATGCTCAATAAGACCATCCATTTTTAATTCTCTTGCAGCAATTGTCATTAATGAATTTTTATAAATTTTGTATTCAACACCTGCTTCTCTTAACTTTTTTCTAAGCTGAGTATCTTTTTCTACATTTATTCCTTGATATTTTACTAGTATAGCAGCTTCAGCTTTTTCAAGCTTTTGTTTAATTTCTGCTACTTTTTTCTCTTTGATTTCCCTATTTTTATTCAATATAGCACCTCCTTATAGTAATAAAACCTTCTGCAAGACAGAAGGTTTCTTAAAAAAGCAAACTAATGCATATTAAAACCTCGGCAGGCTGATTATACATTACGCTTTCGCACCTACTGTCTACGGATTATTTTATATATTCATTTTTAAAAATCAATCTGACGTTCTTGCAGTGTTTACTTTTATCCCTGGTCCCATAGTACTTGCCACATTTATAGATTTTACATATTGTCCTTTTGCTGCAGCCGGTTTTGCTTTTATAAGAGCATCCATGAGAGCTGAATAATTTTCATACAACTTCTCAATAGGAAAAGATTTTTTCCCAATAGGAACATGCACTATAGCAGTTTTATCAACTCTATACTCTACTTTACCTGCTTTTATTTCTGCTATTGCTTTTGATACCTCAAAAGTAACCGTCCCAGATTTTGGATTTGGCATAAGTCCTTTTGGTCCCAAAATTCTACCAAGCCTTCCAACAAGACCCATCATATCAGGAGTTGCAACTACAACATCGTAATCAAACCAACTCTCTTTTTGTATCTTTTCAATGAGATCCTCTGCACCAACAAAATCAGCTCCTACTTGTGTAGCTTCATTTGCTTTCTCTCCTTTAGCAAATACTAAAACCTTCACAGTTTTACCTGTACCATTTGGAAGAACTACAGCACCCCTCACTTGTTGGTCGGCATGTCTTGGATCTACTCCGAGCCTTACATGCAATTCAATTGTTTCATCAAAATTAGCCTTTGAAGTCTTTAAAGCTAAATCAAGGGCTTCTTTTGGTGAATATAAGACACCTTTTTCTATTAATTTTAAGCTTTCTGAATATTTTTTTCCCATATAATAAATCCTCCTTTGTGGTATTAGCGGTAAATACCTCCCACTTATTTAAGAAAAATTACTCTTCAACAGTAACTCCCATACTCCTTGCAGTTCCTGCAACTAATCTCATAGCAGCTTCTAAAGATGCTGCATTTAAATCAGGCATTTTTGTTTCTGCAATTTGCTTAACCTGCGCTTTTGTTAAATTTCCAACTTTAGTCTTATTTGGAACACTAGACCCACTTTCTATACCTAACGCTTTCTTTATTAAAACAGCAACAGGTGGTGTTTTGAGTATAAAGCTAAAACTTCTATCCTGATAAACACTTATAACAACTGGGATTATAAATCCTTCTTGACTTGAAGTTTTAGCATTGAATTCTTTACAAAAACCCATGATATTTACTCCATGTTGACCTAAAGCAGGGCCAACTGGTGGAGCTGGTGTAGCTTTACCTGCAGGAAGTTGAAGTTTAATCATTCCTACTACTTTTTTAGCCATTAAATTTTACCTCCTATATTGTGGTGTAACGGATATAATCCTCCCACGATTAGAAACAATTCTAATCTAACTTTACAATTTGATTATATTCAAGTTCAGCAGGTATATCCCTACCAAACATATTTACTAAACCTTTGATTTTTCTCTTTTCAACATTTATTTCAGTGACTGTTGCAATAAATCCTTGAAGTGGACCTGATACTATTTTTATGTTCTCTCCAATCTTTATGTCAAGTGATACCAAAGTTTCTTTTATACCCATTGCTTTAACTTCTTCATCGCTTAAAGGAACTGGTTTAGAGCCTGGTCCAACAAATCCTGTGACACCTCTTGTATTTCTAACTGTATACCAAGATTCATCTGACATTATCATTTTAACTAAAACATACCCAGGAAATATCTTCTTTTGAGTTATTTTTTGTTTTCCGTTCTTTTCTTCAATTATTTCTTCAATGGGAACTTGTAAATCCTGGATCAAATCTGCCTGACCTTTATTCTCAATAGCTTTTTCAAGATTTACTTTTACTTTATTTTCGTATCCAGAATATGTGTGAACCACATACCATTTAGCTTTTTCAGTCATATTTAGGATGGGTTAGAGCTCCTAACCATTTGCCCTCCTTTTATCTAAAAATTAATGCTTGTATCCTTGAATAAATTGCATCTATTATTCCTACATAAAGAGCAAAGAAGCCACACACACTAAGTACTACTACTGTTGTATTTTTAAATTGTTCATATGTTGGCCAAGTTATTCTTTTAAACTCAGCTTTTATATCTTTGTAAAACCTTTGAATTTTATTTTCATCCGCCATATCTATGCCCTCTTTGATTCACTATTTTGTTTCTCTATGAGCTTGGTGTTTACGGCAAAACTTGCAATATTTATTCATTTCTAATCTTCCAGGATCATTCTTTTTATTTTTTATTGTATGATAATTTCTCTGCTTGCATTCTGTACATGCTAATGTTATCTTTATTCTTACATCCTTGCTTTTTGCTGCCATTGTTTACACCTCCAATGTAAATATAAAACCCTATTATAATACGTTAGTACTTTATCATACTAAGTTTTTTTTGTCAATTGTTTTAATTAAAGGCTGGAATTATCCAGCCTTTAAAATTGCTCTGATATTAAAACTACTCAACAATAGAAGTAACAACACCAGAACCTACTGTTCTTCCACCTTCTCTTATTGCAAATCTCAATTCTTTATCCATTGCCACTGGAGCTATTAACTCTACTACCATGTCTATATGGTCTCCTGGCATTACCAT
>JAVBPQ010000024.1:0-21173 GCA_031549525.1 Clostridiaceae bacterium
GGAGAATATCAAAACTAAAAAATAATATAGAGAGATAAATAAAAAGGGAGAATATCAAAACTAAAAAATAATATAGAGAGATAAATAAAAAGGGAGAATATCAAAACTAAAAAATAATATAGAGAGATAAATAAAAAGGGAGAATATCAAAATTAAAAAATAATAGAGAGATAAATAGAAAAAGGGAGAATATCAAAACTAAAAAATAATAGAGAGATAAATAGAAAAAAGGGAGAATATCAAAATCAAAAAATAATATAGAGAGATAAATAAAAAGGGAGAATATAAAGCAATTGTGTATATTACCGATAGCTAGTCGGGAATTTACACCTTTGAAATATCATATCGGCAGAATATAAAATTATATTAGTATAACTATTATATTACTTAGATAATAAAAATATAACTTAAAATTAATTTAGTATTTAACAAAAGCAAAATTTCATTGATCTATATAAAAAATAAATGTAAAATCAGCATGCAATTTCCCTAAAAATTTCCATAAAACATTCTACAAAAGTATAAATACATTAAACCTAATGTATTTAGAGTACAAAAGATAAATCTGCTATATTCTATAATTTAATATGGTAAATAAAACTAAGTTCATAAAGTTTAGATTTAATTTTGGAGGGTATTTTTTATGGAAGGCAAAAATAGATTTATTAAAATATTTTCTTTGTTAGTTACTTCTATGCTGTTATCTACAATTATGTGTATAGCAGCACCTGCTTCTCAAGCCCAAAGGCTTAAATCTTATGATGAATTAAAAGAATTATATGAAAAGATAGTTGGTACTTCTTCAAATGGAATTTCTATTGAGAAAGAAATTGCGCCATCAGCGGCTCCAGTTCCAGCACCAACAGCACCATCGGCTGCAAGATCTGATGCTTCTGCTTCAGGATCAGTCTCTACTACTAATGTACAAGTAGCAGGTGTAGATGAAGGAGATATCATAAAAAATAATGGTAATTACATATTTACAGTTACAAGTAAATATGAAGGATATAACAATTATAGTATCGTTAATATCATAAGTACACATAGGACTGGGGCTATGAAAGTTGTAGGTTCTTTTAAAGTTGAAGGAACCACTCACGAGATGTATCTTAAAGGGAATAAACTCGTGTTAATAACTCATCCTCAAGATGTATATTTAGACTTAACTACGAATAAACATATTACAATTCAGGATTATAATAAAGCAAACCCTCAATGGACTGCTGAAGCCCAAAGAAGGTATCAATATAAATCAAGAACAGCAGCTTTGGTTTATGATGTGGGGAACCCTGCAAAGCCTAGATATGAAAGACGTGTAATGCAAGATGGAGATTATCTGTCATCAAGGCTTATAGGAAATCAACTATACATGGTAACCAATAGATATAACTTTTCATATGTTACTTATCAAAAAGCAAGTGAAATTAACCCTTATGCAATAGTTCCACTGATCAGAGATAGTGCTGTTTCGGGTGATCCATACAAAATGCTTGAGCCTAGATTTATTTGTATATTCCCTAATTTAGTTTCATTTAATTTTGCTGTTGTAACAGGATTTGATATAAGCAGTACAAGAGGTGCTGTTTCATGTGAAGCTACATTAGGCGGAGGTTCAAACATATATGCATCACAGAATAACCTCTATGTTATGAGTGAAAACTATGGTGGATATAGTGGCGGAAGAATGATAATGCCAACTACGACAGATACAAATATAATGAAATATTCTCTGTCAGGTGGAGTACCAAGAGTAAGTGCTATAGGAAAAGTTCCAGGATCCATTTTAAATCAATTTTCCGTAGATGAATATGATGGTAATTTTAGAGTAGCTACGACAACAGGTTCTACTTGGGGGTCAAGTACAAGTAAAAACAATGTATATGTGTTAAATTCATCACTTGATGTAATTGGAAAAATAGAAAATTTAGCACCTGGTGAGAGAATTTACTCAGTACGTTTTATGGACAAAAAAGGTTATGTGGTAACGTTTAGACAAGTAGACCCACTGTTTGCTCTTGATTTATCCAATCCTGCGAAGCCAAGGGTTACAGGTCAGTTAAAGATACCTGGCTTTAGTAACTATTTGCATCCATATTCACAAAATATATTGATTGGCATAGGAAATACTACTACAGAAACTTCTGGAGCTACTTTGACAGATGGATTAAAATTATCATTGTTTGATGTATCAAATCCATTTAACCCAAGGGAAATTAAAAACTATGTTTTGGGAACGAGAGGAACGTATTCAGAAGTGCAATATAATCATAAAGCTTTGTTATTTTCAAAAGAAAAGAATATTTTAGGCTTTCCAGTACAATTATATGAAAAGAAAGCAGGTTCCCCTTCAAGTTATGGTACTTTAACATATAATGGTTACTATGTATTTAATATAGATGTAAATAAAGGATTTAGTGTCCGTGGAAGAGTGACTCATTTATCTGGCACTCAAGATCCAAATTATGGCTGGGATAGTGGATTGAATATAAAACGAGGAGTATTTGTTGATGATACACTCTATACTATCTCGGATAACTTAGTAAAGGCAAATTCATTAAAAGATTTTAAATTGATACAACAAGTAAAGCTGCCAAATTAAAAAATTTTATATAAATATAAAAAGGGAGTATATATATTAAATAAGCTATTGCATTAATGATTAAAAGTCATTAGGCAATAGCTTATATTTTTTACTTTTAATGACATTATTTTACCAAAATTTAACTTGTGTATTATTTATTACATTTTAGCATAGATAGTTGTAATCGTTATTAGTTTTAGATATAATTTTACTATAAAATTTTTAATATATTTAAATAATATTTAAAGGAGTGTGTTTAATGCCTACTATTTTTCAAAAATTATTAGATCCAATCAGTGCTGCTCTTCTTGATATTCTTGGTGCGTTGCTTATACTGATACTTGCATTTATTGTAGCTAATATTGCAAGAGCAATTGTAACTAAAGGCGGAAAGAAACTTGGACTTGAAAAATATACTGACAAGTTTGGGTTTAAAGATGCTAAGGGATCATTGAACTTTATTGGTAATATAATATTTTTTATTGTTTTTGTTTTATTTATTCCAGGAATATTGGATAAATTAAACATGCAAGGTGTGTCTGAACCACTTATGAACATGACAACCACTCTTCTTGGTTATTTGCCTAATATTCTTGCAGCTGTTATTATTATTATTATTGGATTTTTTCTTGCAAGAATGTTGAAAAATATAGTGTATACATTACTTAAACGTTTTAATGTAGATAAGCTTCAGGCAAAAGTAGGAATAGAAGTTGATGAAAATACAATGCAGTTATCTTCAGTGATTGCAAACTTTATATACGTTTTAGTCTTAATACCTGCATTTATTGCTGCATTTCAAGCTTTAAATATATCAGCTATCTCAGTACCTGCTTTAAATATGTTAAATATGATTATCAATATGATACCTTTGATATTTGTGGCTATTGTACTTATATTCATAGGTGTTTTTATAGCCAAGATGGCAGGAAATTTGCTTGCAGGGGTTTTATCTAGCATAGGACTTGATGGATTTGTTAAATCACTCATGGGAACAACTGAAGAGAAGGTTACAAATTTTTCATTTTCAAGATTGATAGGAGAAGTTGTAAGATACATAATCATAATTTTATTTACAGTTGAAGCTTTTAATGTTGTTCAATTAAAAGTACTTCAGACAGTTGGGACTGCAATTATATCCTATCTTCCATCTTTAATTAGCTCTGTCATCATAATAGGAGTAGGTATATTGATTGGGACATGGGTTCAAAATTTAATACTAAGCAATACAAAAGGTTCAAAGTTTACAGCAGTTATTGTGAAGTACATAATCGTAGTTGTAGCAGTATTTATGATGCTTAGTCAATTAGGACTTGCTACCTATATTGTTAATACAGCATTTATTATGATACTTGGAGCTCTTGCAATTGCCTTTGCAATCTCATTTGGTATAGGTGGTCGTGAATTTGCTAGCAGAGTGCTCAAAAAATTGTATGATAAAATGGAAAATAAATAAATGTTTTAAGTATTAAAAGTTTAATAATATAATTTAATCTTCCATAATAGTGAAAATTATTGTGGAAGATTATTTTTTTAATTAAATATTAAAATATAAAAATAAATTATATATATTTTAACAAATTATTAAATTATTAATATTTAATTTAATAATTATAAAAAAAATGTTAAAATAATTATAACGAATCAAAAAATAAGTTAAAGTTGAAAATGTATATATAACATATTATTTTATTAGGAGTGTTAATGCATGAAAAGAGCATTTAAAAAAAGTGGCGTTTATTATATTGTTTTTGTTCTGTTGATATGCTTATCTAAAGTACAAAATATAAATGCTTATGATAATAGTTATTTGGATTCTTTACTTGAATGGGTTGATGTTAAGGATGGCAAATATGTATCTTTTAAAACTAGCGATTTTTCAGAAAAACAATCCTATATAATTTATATAGATGATTATTATATCGAGCAATTTAATAATGTTAAAGGCGGCATAACAATAACTTCATCAGTAGCATGGGATAAAATGAACAATTCTATTGTTAAAATAAAAGTTATGACACCTGATAATTTAGAAGCATTAGTATATAGTGGCTCAGGATATGAATTAACTAAACCTGGAGAAATTTATATTAAAAGTTCAAGCAGGGAAATAAAAAAAGAAAAAATATTAGCTGCTGTTGATATAAATAAAGGAGAAAAGAAACAGGTTCAATTAAATTATGTAGTAAGTGAAAATGAAGTATTATCTTATAAAACTTTGAATAAAAGTGTAGCAACAGTTGATTCAAAGGGGGTAGTACGGGGAATTTCTGAGGGTGAGGCTGTTATTGATATAATAAAAACCTTATATATAAATCCTGCTGATTATGTGCAATATGTGGATTTAAGCGGCCAAAGCAATAAATTAAAATTTAGCTTTAAACCAACATATATTCATAAAAATGATAGATTCCGTGTAGAAGCTGTATATGAGAAAAATGATACTAACTTTTTTAATGTTGCATCTATAGATAAAAAAGGTGTTTGCTGGACTGACTGGATTAGTACTCCCGAATATAGAACTAACATCTATAGAGCCCCTACAGGTGATAAGGGTGGAGTATATAACTTATATGTAAATATAGATGGTAAAGATCAAATTATTTATACAGGTAAAGACAGTGATTTATTAAAAATAGGTAAAATTTACCTATCGGATAACAAAGATAAGATAAAAATTGAAGAAAATATAGGGACGATAGATGTAACGATTAGGGATGATACATCAACAGAAAATAAAGATGAACTACAAAATACTAAAGAAGAAAAGGTAAATAATTCAACAAATACAATTAAAAACAATACAACAAATAATTCCAAAAACAAAACAAATAACTCAATAACTAATACTACAGATAATTCAACAAATGATAGTACAAATGATTCAACAAGCGATACTAAAGATAATTTAACAAATGATGATACAAGTGATTCAACAAGTGATACTACAGATAATTCAACAAATGATGGTACAAGTGATTCAACAAGTGATAATACAGATAATTCAAAAAATGATGGTATAAGTGATTCAACAAGTGATACTACAGATAATTTAACAAATGATGGTACAAGTGATTCGACAAGTGATACTACAGATAACTTAACAAATGATGGTACAAGTGATTCAATAAGTGATAATACAGATAATTCAACAAGTGATTCAACAAATGATACTACAGATAATTTAGTAAATGATTCAACAAGCGATAATACAGATAATTCAACGAATGATGGTACAAGTGATTTAACAAGTGATCCTGCAAATAATTCGACAAATGATAATACAAGTGATATTGTAAATAATTCAACAAATGATAATACAAGTGATTTAACAAGCGATACTACAAATAACTTAACAAGTAATAATACACATGATTCACCAAATACTACTATAAATGATTCAACAAATGCTATTACAAATAATTCAACAAGCAATCTAACAGATACTATTACAAGTAATTCAATAAATACTACAAATAACTCAACTAGCAATTCAACAAATGTTTCAACTGACAATTCAACAAATGATTCTACTGACAATTCAACAAATGATTCCACTGACAATTCAACAAATACTACAAGTAACTCAACGAGAAATTCGACAAAAATTAATACTACAAGTAATTCAAAGAATAATTTAAAAAGTAGCTTAACGAGTAATACTACAAGTAATTTAAAAAATAGTACTACAAGTAATTCAAAAATTAATTTAAAAAATAGTAATAGTATTATAAGTAATTCAACAAGCAATATTATAAGTAATCCAGAAAGCAATATTATAAATAATATAGAAAACATTATTATGAATAATCAAGAAGATAATATTATAAGTAATCAAGAAAACAATATTATAAATAATATAGAAGATAATATTATAAATAATCAAGAAAACAATATTATAAATAATCAAGAAAACAATACTATAAATAATTCAGTAAATAACATTATAAATAATGCAACAAGTAATATTAAAAATGATTCAGTAAATAACATTACAACAAATATGAAAAATTATATTAATAAAACCATAATTAATACTACACATAAGACAAAGGATGATACAATAAATAGTACAGATGATACAACAAATAATACAGATGATATAATGAATAGTACACATATCACACATAACTATACAGATATTACAGATAACTGCACATCTAATACAACAAACACAACAATTAAAATAAAAAATACTACAAATTACAAATTATATTTTAAATAAAGAATATTAAAAATTCCTTATGTATGAATACTTAAGTATCTCATATAAAAGGAATTTTTTGTCAAAATAATAAATGGGTATTGGTAGATATTGGTACCTAATACCTAAGCTGTGGTTAGAGTTGAAATTACGGAAACTCCATCAGGTATTGCTGTAATGGTCGCATTTTCATTTTTTAAAATATCTTCAGCCATTTTCACAGCTTCTTCTATAGAGTGAGCAGGAAGCATATGCATATCTCTTATCATTTTATCCTCTGCATCTGAAATATATATCACAGTTGCATGTTTAAGAATTCTTGCTAAAATTTGAGATTCCCACTGATCAACTCTAGTTTTTTCTTTTGGAGTATTTAAAAACGTTTCAATCATCCTGTCGAGGTTCTTTTCTTCTAAAAATGTCTTATAAAATTCTGGTGCTCCGTGTCCATCATTTGATTTTGCAATCATGATTATGACCCCATCTTTTTTTACAATAACTTCTGCTGCTGTCATACCTTTTACTGCTTGATATATATTTTGGTCTAAAGGATAACCTCCATTTGTTGTTATAACTATATCAGATTTAATACCACTTACTTTGCATTTTTCATATAAAAAATTGCAACCTTCCATATGAGCTAAATCGCAATTACCAGCTACAGCATAGATAACTTCTTTATTTGAATTTATTATGACATTGCATATAAATTTAAGATTAGCTTTTTTAGCAGCATAGGACATATCTACATGAATAGGATTGTTTTCAAGTATACCTGTCCTTGCAAAGGGGCTTTTTATAAATTCAGAATTATGATTATATATGACTGCTTCTCGATTTGCAATACCAGGAAATACACTCTTTCTTCCCCCTGAAAAGCCTGCGAAAAAATGAGGCTCAATAAAACCTTCGGCTACTAATAAATCAGCATCTACTGCTATTTTATTTAACATGATATTACCTCCAGAAGGTAATTTCCCTAAATTTACAAATTCTGAATTATCACAATCATGAACCACTATATTTTCATTATCCATAATTTCTTTACCGAATTTATTTTCAAGTTCATCCATTGTACTCTGTCTATGGCAGCCAGTAGAAATTAAAATTGTTATATTTGCAAGAGGGTTATTCTTTCGTATCTCTTTTAACATCTGAGGCATGATTATTTTACTAGGTACTGGACGAGTATGGTCGCTTGCTATTATTACAATATTTTTCTTGCCTTCTGCTAAAAGGCTCAACCTTACAGTACCAATAGGGTTTTCTAATGCCATCTTAACGAGTTCTTCTTGAGAAATATGTGGTTTATAACTATGCATCTTTGAAATAAGTTCACCATTAAAGCGCTCATCTTTTATATTGTACTCTAAAATTTCTCTACCATATGGAAATTTGATGACTGGCATACTAGGGCCTCCTCTTTAATTTATAAATTATAAATATTATAGCATTTTTCACTATAAATGCTTTAAAATATAATCAATTTAATTATTAAAAAAGCACTAATTTATGAACTTTATCATATTATTCCAAATATAAATTTTCAAAAATGTCTTCTAGTTTAATTTCCATATCATTAAAAATATTAACCTTTATTTTTTCATCTTCGTTTAAAGAATAAGTAAAATATGAGTACTTTTTTTCCTCATCTAAAATACAAACTGTTATAAAAAAATCATTTGGATACACAATCCAGTATTCTTTAACTCCATATTTTTGATAGTTTGTTAACTTAATTCCTAAGTCTTTTTTTCTTGTTGCTTTTGAAAGTATTTCAACAATTAAATCAGGTGGTCCTTCGCATGAATTTGTGGTGATTTTTTTTTTATCACAAACTATGCTTAAATCAGGTTTATAAACATTTTTTTCGCTTAACTTAATATCAAAATTTGATGAAAATAAAAAACATTCTTTGCCTTTTAAATAGTTTCCAAATTGTCTTCCTAAATTCATCACAATTCTTTCATGAACTGCTGATGCTCCTGCCATTAAATACAAATTGCCCTCAATAAGCTCATATTTATTTCTTTCATCTTCTTTTACATTTAATAAGTCAGAATAAGTTTTATCACCTATTGATTTATTTTCCATATACAAACCCATTCCTTTCTTTGAAATAATATATTTATTATAACATTTATTAGTCAATTAAAATGTATTGACTTAAAGTAACTATTGTACTAGAATAGCTTTATTTTAAATTAAGAAAGTATAAATTTATATTGACCTTTTTAATTTTTAAATAGAGGAGAGACAAATGGGAATAAAAGAAGAATTTTTTAATTTTAAAATAGGAGAGTTAAAAAAAGGGGATAGAAATCTTATAAGTGATGTAGAAGGAGTAAAGGTAGGGCATTTTACTATACATGATGGAGATATACATACAGGAGTCACTGCAGTTTTACCTCATTATGGAAATATATTTAAAGAGAAGGTCATGGCTTCCAGTTATGTTATAAATGGATTTGGTAAAAGCGTTGGCCTTATTCAAGTAGAAGAGCTTGGAAATATTGAAACTCCTATTATTTTAACCAATACTTTAAGCGTAGGTACTGCATTAAGCGGAGTTGTTAAATATATGCTTATGAAAAATGATGATATTGGAATTAAAACAGGCACGATAAATTCTGTTGTATGTGAGTGCAATGATGGATATTTAAACGATATAAGAGGAATGCATATTACGGAAGATCATGTTTTTTTAGCTATAGAGGATGCAAAAGAAGATTTTGAAGAAGGAGCAGTTGGAGCAGGAGCAGGTATGACGTGTTTTGGATTTAAAGGTGGCATAGGTTCAGCTTCTCGAATTATTGAACTTGATGATAAAACATATACAATTGGAGCTATTGTATTATCTAATTTTGGTTCTCAAAATGATTTTAGATTAAATGGAACAAAAATTATAAAGGACATGATTTCTCCTGTAAAAGAAGATAAAGGATCTATAATAATCATAATTGCAACAGATATTCCACTTAGCGAAAGGCAATTAAAGAGAGTTTGTAAAAGAGCATCTGTAGGGCTTTCACGGCTTGGATCTTTTTTAGGAAATGGAAGTGGAGATATCGTCATAGCTTTTTCTTCTAAAAATAAGATAAACCATTATGGAGAGCGAGATATTTTAAATATAAATATTTTAAATGAAAATAAGATGGATATATTATTTAGAGCAGCAGCTGAGGTTACAGAAGAATCAGTTTTAAGCTCTATGATACATTCTGAATCTATTACTGGAAGATGTGACCATAAGATAAAATCATTAAAGGATTTTTTATTAAAAAAGAGTAGCTAAGGAGCTACTCTAATATTATTGGCACTCTGAGATTAAGTGCTCAAGGCTTTTAAACTCATATCCCATTTCATGATATTTTTGTATTAATTCATCTAAAATCAGCGAGTTTGATTTTGAGGTATTGTGCAATAATAAAATTGCTCCAGGATGAATGCGAGGTATTAGTTTTGAAAATGCGACTTCTTTTGTAGGTTGGTTTTTATCATCAAAATCCATATATGCAAGGCTCCAAAATATAGTGCTATACCCTAGATCTTTAGCCATCTGCAAACTTTCTGCGTTATATTTTCCCATAGGTGGTCTGTAGAATTTTTTTATCTCATTTCCAGTTATAGATTTATATAACTCTTCTATTTGGGATAATTCTCTTTCAAAAGTTTTTTTGTCAGTAATTTTTGACATATCAGGATGTGACATGGTATGATTTCCAATTATATGGCCTTCAGCTACTATTTTTTTTACCATATCCGGATTTTCCTTAAAATAATTTCCACATAGAAAAAAAGTAGCTGGTACTTGATTTTTTTTGAGTGTATCCAATATTTTATCTGTATATCCATTTTCATATCCTGCATCAAATGTTAGGTATATTACTTTTTCACTATTTTTCCCAATAAAATAAGCATTATAATTTTTTAAATAATCACAACTTTCATTTCCAATGGGAGATTCTCCAGGTTTAGGAAAGCTTAAACCCCAGTTTCCAGTTTTAGCTTCTATATTAAAGTTTTGCAATAAAATTATAAGAGTAAGCAATATAAATTTAAAAAAATTTTTCATAAAATTAACTTCACTTCCTAATATTAAAAATGATACTCTTAGATTATGTGTTTTTTCAAAAATTACTCATTTAAAATAAATTTGAAGGATAAGGCAAGTTATTTTAGAAATACTTATAAATAAAAGAGGTGTTAGTTTTGATAGAAGAGAAAAATAATGTAGAAGAATTTAAATTATCTCAAGTAACAATAGATGAAGGCAGCATGTTCTATGAGAATAGAGATCGTATAGAAGAATTTTTGTTAAATGTAGATGATGACGAAATGCTATTTAACTTTAGAGAAGCAGCTTCATTAGATACTAAGGGTGCCATGCATATGAGTGGATGGGATGCTCCAGAATCCTTGGTTAAAGGTCATACAACTGGACACTATTTATCTTCTTTAGCTCTAACTTATACAGGAAGCAAATTGCATAAAGATACTCTAAAAAAGAAGATGGACTATTTAATATCTGAACTTGGAAAGTGCCAAGATGCTATGGAGAAAAGCGGTAAATTCAGCTATGGTTTTTTAAGTGGATATTCTGAAGAGCAGTTTGATAAACTTGAAGAATATGAAGTTTATCCTAAAATATGGGCTCCTTATTATACTTTGCACAAGATAATGGCAGGGCTTCTTTGCGCTTATGAACATGGTGAAAATATTGAGGCTTTAAATATATGCAGTAAGATGGGAATTTGGGTATATAACAGGCTTTCAAAATTAACAAAAGAACAATTAAGTAAGATGTGGTCATTGTATATTGCAGGGGAATTTGGAGGGATGAACGAGGTTCTTGCAAGGCTTTATAAAATTCATCATAAAGAAGAATATATAAAAGCTGCAAAACTTTTTGACAATGAAAAGCTCTTTCATCCAATGTATAAAAATATAGATGCTTTAGAGAATATTCATGCCAATCAGCATATACCGCAGGTAATAGGTGCTATGGAGATTTATAAACAGACAGGGGAAGAGATCTATTATAAAATTGCAGAAAATTTTTGGAATATTGTAGTGTCATCACATACTTACAACATAGGCGGAACTGGTGAAGGTGAGATGTTTAGAGCAAAAGATCAGGAAGGAAGCTTTTTGTCTAATAAGACTGCAGAATCTTGTGCAAGCTATAATATGTTAAAGCTTACTAAGATGTTATTTCAATATGATAAAGATTCAAAGTATATGGATTACTATGAAAAAACCCTATATAATCACATAGTTGCATCTTGCGATAAAAGCGGTCCAACAGGAGGTTCTACGTATTTTATGCCTCTTTCTCCTTGTGCAACCCGCGAGTTTGATATAAAAGAAAATACTTGTTGTCATGGAACTGGGCTTGAGAATCATGTAAAATATCAAGAATCAATATTCTTTAAAGATGGAGATATCCTTTATGTGAATCTCTATATACCTTCTACTTTACATTGGCATGAAAAAGATATGAGGATTTCTATAAAAGAAGATTTTTTAAAAACTAAGAAATCTTCAATTCATATAGATGGTGAAGGTTTTATTGAATTTAGGCTGAGAGTGCCTTCATGGGTTTTAGATGAATTTAAGATAAAAATAAATGATGAAATTATAGAACATGAAGTTAAAAATGGATATGCTATAGTTAAAGGAAATTTTACTAAAGGAGATATTTTAGAAGTTTTTCTTCCGTTTTTTTTGAAAATAAAGAGGACAAAAGATATGCCAGAAATTGCTTCTTTATTTTATGGACCCATAGTAATGGCAATAGCAAGTGAAGATACTAACTTTGTTGAGATTTGTGAGGATGAGATTTTAAAAGCTAAAATTGAAGAAAATGATCTTAAATTCAAAATTGGCAAATATGATCTTGTGCCTTTTTATGATGCATATGATATCAAATATCATGCATATTTTAAGATTTTGTAGTCATAAAATTAATATATAAATTTAAGAAGAGAGGGTGAAATATGAATAAAATGGTATCATTTAAAGATGTGAATATATATACTGAAAGTTTTGGTTCTATTGAAAATCCTGCAATACTTCTCATAATGGGGGCTGCAAGCTCTTTAGTATGGTGGGAGGAAGAGTTTTGTAAAAAGCTAGTTGATGCAGGTTTCTTTGTAATAAGGTATGATAATAGAGACACTGGAAAATCCACATGTTATCCTCCTGGAAAACCTGGTTATACATTTGAGGAGATGGCAGATGATGCTATATATGTATTAGATGCATATGGTATAGAAAAAGCCATAATCATGGGTATGTCCATGGGAGGTATGTTAACACAGATGATAGCATTGCGCCATCCTGATAGGGTTAAGGGAATAGTTCTTCTTGGATCTATGTACTTTGCAGAGGGTGCAGAGAAATTACCTGTGTATTCTGAGGAAGTTAAAGAATTTTTTGAAACCTATGGGAAAGTAGAGCCTAAAGATGATGATGAGCTTTTAGAGTATGCATTTAAACAATGGAGCACTACAAATAAAAGCAGCCGTTTTCATGACGAAGATCATATACGAAAATTAATTAAAATAGATATGGAGAGGGCTAATGACTATAGAAGTCGTGTAAATCATTCCTATGCACAGGTAACAGGGGATGAGCTTTTTAATATAGATAAAATAAGCCTTCCTACATTAGTTATACATGGCACGGAAGATGCAGTAATTCCTTATATACATGGTGAGATGTTAAAAAAGACCATTAAAGGAGCAGCTTTTCACGTCATGAAAGGAGCAGGTCATGAATTGAATAAAGAAGATTATGACGATGTAATTGATAATATCCTTAAAATATTTAAATAATAGTTTTTGCTTAATTTTTACTATAAAAATTAAATTTGATATTATCTTTAGTTTTAGTTATAATTAATTTATAGATTATGTAAAATAATAAATTATGTGTTTAGGAGGTATGTGGATATGTGGTATTACGTTTTGGTTATTCCAGCCTTTTTAATTTCTTTACTTGCTCAATTTGCTGTCAGTTCTACCTTTAAAAAATACAGCCAAATACGAAATTATAGAGGATTAACTGGAGCAGATGCTGCAAATAGAGTATTATCATCTCATGGTATATATGATGTTGGTATAGAACATATTTCAGGTGAGCTTACTGATCATTATGACCCAAGGAGCAATGTCATAAGGCTTTCTGATAATGTGTATAAGAGTACATCTGTTGCTGCAATTGGTGTGGCATGTCATGAAGCAGGACATGCAGTGCAGTATGCAAAGCATTATCTACCTATTAAAATAAGAGCTGCCATCATACCTATTACAAATATAGGTTCAAATCTTGGTATTATCTTAGCTACCATTGGTCTTGCTATGGCATTTGACCCTTTGGCAATAATAGGAATTTTGCTTTTTAGCACTGTGTTTATATTTCAACTTGTAACTTTGCCAGTGGAATTCAATGCAAGCGCAAGGGCACTTGAAACCATAAGAAATGATGCTATTTTAAGTAATGAAGAGTCTGAAGGTGCTAAAAGGGTTCTTCAAGCTGCTGCAATGACATATGTTGCTGCAATGATAGTATCTCTTATGAATTTGCTTAGCTTGATTTTGCGTTTTTCAGGAAGAAGAAGAAGGGATTAAATTTAATACTCCACAAGCAATATTTGTGGAGTATTTTTTATAATTTAGTATAAATTTTTGTTTAGGGGATATGGGTATGTGTTATTTTTTCATTCTTCTTGCTTTTTTAATATCATTATCTATTCAATTTGCTGTAAGCTATACCTTTAAAAAGTACAGCCAAATTGAAAATTGCAGGGGCTTAACTGGAGCGGATGCTGCAAGAAGTATACTATTGTTTCATGATATACATGACGTAAGAGTAGAACATATTTCAGGTGAGCTTACGGATCATTATGATCCAAGGGACAACGTTATAAGGCTTTCTGATGATGTGTATCAAGGCACATCTATTGTTGCAATTAGCGTGGCATGTCATGAAGCAGGACATGCAGTTCAATATACAGAACAATACATACCTATTAAAATAAGAGCTGTTATAATACCTATAACAAATATAGGCTCATATCTTGGTATCATTTTAGCAGCTATTGGTTTTATTATGGCAATTTATTATTTAGAAGTAATAGGGATTTTACTTTTTAGCACTGTGTTTATATTTCAGATTGTTACAATACCAGTAGAGCTTAATGCAACTTCAATAGCACTTAAATGTATAAAAAGTGATGCTATGTTAAATAGCAAAGAATATAGGGGTGCTAAAAAAGTTCTTTTAGCTGCTATAATGACATATGTTACTCTTATAGCCATAATAGTATCATTTATAAATTTGTTTAAGTTGATTTTGAGTTTTTTAAAAAGAAGATGGCATTGTTTTAAATATTATGATTAAGAAAGGGACTAAAATAGAACTTGAAAGCAATTTATAGAAAATATGGCTCTCTGTTAAGATTAGGATATTTTAACAGAGAGTCTTATTTTTTCATATAAATTTTACATATTATGCATTTAATTTTTACATATGTAAAATATACTAAATTTGAGAAATAAATTTAGATAAATGAAAGGAGAGTATATAAAATGAAAAATAACAAATTTTTAAATTATTTTTCTAAAGTCACTTGTTCAATCATAATAGGGATGATGTCTCTATCAACTATTGCTATAGCAACTTCAGGTTCTATTACTCGAGCAAGGGCAATACAGATAGCTCTTAGAAGGACAAATGGCGGTGTTGTTGAAGAATGCGAATTAAAGACTAGAAATAGAGTAAGATATTACGATATTGAAATTGAAAAATCAAGAGTTGATTATGAGGTAGAGGTGAACGCTTCAACTGGTGCTATTATCAAATTTGGAAGGGATACTGACGACAGCAGCGATTATGGTCCAGCAGATAGCCGCTATGGTCGCCCTGGAGATAGTAACTATTATGGCAGTCCATATGGAAATAGCCCATATGGAAATAGCCCATATGGAAACAGTCCCTATGGAAATAGATAACATATAAATATGAGATATGAATATAAATATGCAATAAATGAGTTTGAATATCTAATATTAAAACATAGGCTTAATAAATTATTTTTACATGATATACATGTAAACGCACAAGGTGAATACCTTGTGCGAAGCCTATATTTTGATGACTCTTTCGACACTGCCCTTTTAGAAAAAATAAATGGTGTGTCCTTTAGAGAAAAATTTCGCTTTCGCTGTTACAACAATAATTTCTCTATGATAAATCTTGAAAAAAAATCTAAAATTAAATCCCTATATGTAAAAGAAAGTGAAAGTATAACAAAGGAAGAAGTTGAGGAGATTATAAATGGAAATTTTAACTATAATAAAAGCGACAAGCCACTTATAAAAGAGCTTTCGGTAAAAATGAAAACTAAGCTTTTGCGCCCTAAGACAATTGTTGAATATATAAGAGAGCCTTTTGTACTTCGTTCTAGTAATGTGAGAATTACTCTAGATCGGGCTGTAAAAACTGCTCTTTCTTCTACAGATTTTTTAAAGCATGATCTTGTGCTCATACCAGCATCTGACAGCTATGCTATTTTAGAAGTTAAGTTTGAAAAGTTTATACCTTCTATAGTTTTAAATGCAATACAAATATCAGGTAGGAGAGAATCCATATCAAAATATGCAGTATGCAGAAGATTCGATTAAAAATACATGGAGGGATTTATATGACATTTCAAGATGTATTTAAATCAGGTTTTTTAGATAATGTGACAAGTATAACCTTGATAGATATAGCCCTTGGGATTTTTTTATCCTTTACAATAGGTCTTTTCATCTTTTATATATATAAAAAAACTTATTATGGAATGATGTATTCTGCAAGCTTTGGGACAACTTTAATAGCCCTTACTATGATTACAACCATTGTGATACTTGCAGTTACAAGCAATGTAGTATTGTCCCTTGGTATGGTAGGTGCGTTATCCATAGTACGCTTTAGAGCAGCGATAAAAGAACCCTTAGACATCGCCTTTTTATTTTGGAGCATTGCTGCAGGAATCGTGCTTGCAGCAGGTATGATTCCCCTTGCAGTATTTGGAAGCTTATTTATTGGAATTATCCTGATGATTTTTTCTAACTTTAAATCCTATGATAACCCATATATGCTGGTGATCCATTGCAAAGATCAAAAAACTGAAAATATCATTAAGGATATATTAGATATCAATGTTAAAAAGTTCACTATAAAAAGCAAAAGTATTGAAAATGAGAATATTGAATTAAACTTTCATGTGAGATTAAAAAATGAAGATACTTCATTTATAAACACTTTATCTAGTACATTAGGAGTATCAAATGTTGTGCTTGTAAGCTATAATGGCGATTATATGGGATAAGGTGCTACTATGCTTAAAAGTAAAAGAATAGATTTTATTTGTATTTTATTTTTATTAATTTCAATCATAGTGACAATCTTATTTATGAATGGAGAAGCATTAGGACTTAAAAAGCTCATTCCAACGCCTCCATATGCTTTTAAACTCTTTGATCAAAATATTGTCCATGCTATTGATATCATAATAGATGATGCCACTTGGAATGAATTCTTAGATAATGCAAAAGATGAATACTATATAAGCTGTAAAATTAAAGTGGATGGGGAGTTGTTTGAAAATGTTGGAATAAGAACAAAAGGCAATAATTCATTGAATTTAATCTCAAGATATAAATCAAAACGCTTTAATTTTAAAATTGAATTTGATCACTATGATAATAGCTTTTCATATTATGGTCTTGATAAATTATCTCTTAATGCATCTTTTCAAGATAATTCTTATTTAAAAGAATATATGACTTATGATATGATGACAAAAATGGGTGTTCCTTCCCCTCTTTGCAGCTATTCTTATATAACAGTAAATGGAAATGATTTTGGGCTCTATGTAGCAATAGAAGAAATTGAAAATTCCTTTGCAAAGCGAAACTTTGGAAGAAACCATGGTTTTTTATATAAACCTGAATACTTTAGATTAGAGGATGCAAATAATGATATTGCGCTTATATATACTGACGATGATTTTGATAGCTATGAAAACATTTTTTTTAATGCTAAATTTCATATTTTGGATGATGATAAAAAAAGATTGATAAATTCACTAAAGAATTTATCAATTAAGAAAAATATTCCTAAGGTTATTGATATAGAGCGAATATTGCCATATTTTGCAGTTCAAACCTTTGTTGTAAACCTAGATAGTTATCTTGGTCACACAGGTCATAATTACTATTTATATGAAAAAGATGGAAAGTTATCAATGCTTCCTTGGGATTACAATCTAGCTTATGGAACCTATGCTCTTGGAATATCTAATCCTATTAACGATTCAACCTTATTTGTAAACTATCCTATTGATACACCTGCTCCTTTAGATATACTAAAAAGGCGGCCTATGTTTTATAATCTTATATCTGATATAGAATACTTAAATATGTATCATTCATATTTTGGACGATTTATAGATATATATTTTAACAGTGGCTATTTTTCAAAGAAGATTTTAGATACAAAAACATTGATAGAATCTTATGTAAAAAAAGACCCAACAAAATTTTGTTCATATGAAGATTTCCTCCTTGCAGTAAGTACCTATGAAAATTTCTGTAATCTTCGTGCAATGAGCATAGAAAAACAGCTCTTAGGTGTCATTCCTTCAACTTTTGAAGGGCAATCAAAAGATAAAACTAAGCTTATAGATGCATCTAATATATGGATTCCTGATATGGGAGATTTGGAAGATATGAATAGACTAAAATCACAATGATTATAAAATGGTCATTGTGATTTTTTAATGATATAATTAAATATAGATTATAAAAATGTTGTTAGAGGTGATATAAATGAGCAAAATTTATATTGTTGAGGATGACGACACAATAAGAAATCTTATAATATATGCATTAAAATCTAGCGATTTTGAGGCTGAAGGTTTTGAAAACAGTACAAGCTTTTATGATGCACTAAAAGCAGAATTACCTCATTTAGTTTTGCTAGATATTATGATTCCTGGGGAGGATGGAATTTCAATCTTAAAAAACTTAAAAAACAACAATCAGACTAAAGATTTACCTGTCATCTTGGTTTCTGCAAAGAGCAGTGAGTTTGACCTTGTACATGGTTTAGATCTTGGAGCAGATGATTATATAACTAAACCATTTTCAGTGCTAGAACTTATTTCAAGAGTTAGAGCAGTTCTTAGGAGAACTACTACAAAAGATAATTATGTTATGCTGACTGTAGGTGATTTAACCATTTGTCCAAGCAAACGAACTGTAACTTCAATGGGAAAGGAAATCTCTCTTACTTTTAAAGAATTTGAGCTTCTCTATTATTTAATGGAAAATGAGGGGTTTGTAGTTACAAGAGATAACATCCTTGATAAAGTTTGGGGGTTTGATTTTTTTGATATAGAAAGCCGTACAGTAGACGTGCATATAAAGACACTGCGAAAAAAGCTTGAAGAGAGTGCAAAATATATAAAAACTATCCGCAATATTGGATATAAATTAGAGGTCAATAAGTGAAAAGAAGGATATATTTAAATATGCTAATTTTAACTTTAGGAAGCATAATATTTATTTCTATTTTTATCTCTTTTATCTTTTATATACAATTTGACATCGAAGTTAAAGATCAATTAAAAAAGAAAACATTTTTACTTGAAAGTAATTTAAATCTTATTGAAGATAAGGTATCCTATATAAATTCTTTAAATCTTCCTGATAGCGATATTCGCTTATCTCTTATTTCATCATCAGGAATTGTTCTATATGACAATACAGCTGATATCTCTAAACTTGAAAATCACCTTGTAAGAAAAGAAGTAAAAGAAGCCATAGAAACAGGAAAAGGGGAGAGTAAAAGATTCTCAAGAACCCTTGGGAAGGATACTTATTACTATGCAGTAAAATTGAATAATGAAGATATATTAAGAGTTTCTAAGACAATAAATAGCATATTTAACATCTTCGTGGAGAGGATACCTTTTATTATATTGATAATGTTAATTATATTCAGCATCATACAGATCGTGGCTATAAGATTAACTAAAAAAATAATTGAACCTATAAATAAATTTGATTTTAAAAGTAAAAGCATGGTATATGAGGAATTACACCCTTTTATAAATACCATAATATTTCAAAATCAAAAGATACAAGAACAGTTTATTAACCTTGAAAATAGAACTATAACATTAAAAACTATAATTGAAAATATGAAGGAGGGGTTGATTTTATTAGATAAAAAAGCAAATATTGTATCCTCTAATAAAAGTGCTTTATCCCTATTTGGAATAAGTGAAAAATACGATGGAGAAAATATCAAAAATATAATATCTGATGATAAAATAGTAAATAATGCCTATCTTAGTATTAGGGGAAAAAGTATAAATGATATTTTAGAGATATCATCTAAATGCTACAATACAATATTTAGTCCTATTCATGGCAGTGGTGCACTTATTTTATTTTTGGATATTACAGAAAAAATGCAAAGTGAACTTATAAGGCGAGAATTCTCTTCAAATGTTTCTCATGAATTAAAGACACCTCTTACCATAATTTCAGGGATGGCTGAGATGATAAATAGTGGAATTGTAAAGAGTGAAGATATTAAAGATTTTTCCTACAGTATAATTGCTGAATCAAAGAGATTATTACATTTAATCGATAATATCATAAAATTATCTGAACTTGATGAAGTAAATAAAACAAAAGAATATGAGAAAATCAATATAGTATCTTTGATTGAAGAAATATTTGAAAGTTTAAGTAAAAGCGTCGATAAATTATCTCTTAATCTTAATATAGAAGCTATTGGAGATGAAATTTTAATATATGCAAATTTTCAGTTGATATATGAGATGCTATTTAATGTTTTAGAAAATGCCATTAAGTACAATAGACCTAATGGAAAAGTTTATACAAAAGTATTTAAACATGAGAATAAAATAAAAATATACATTTCCGATACAGGGATTGGCATTCCTAATGAACATTTAGAGAGAATATTTGAAAGGTTTTTTAGAGTTGATAAATCTCATTCTAAAAAAATTGGAGGAACTGGTCTTGGTTTATCTATTGTTAAAAATATCGTAGAATATCATAAAGGGACCATAGAAGTCACAAGTAAAGAAGGGGTAGGCTCAAACTTTATTATAATGCTGCCTGATAATGTGCAATATAACGAAAATTGCAAAGAGAAGAATTATAGAGTTAAAGAACTTGAGAGGAATTTATAGATTATATGGCTTTCTGTTAAAATACTCTAATCTTAACAGAAAGCCGTATTTTTTAGTTCAAAATTAATTGTCTATTAATTTAAAATTTTTTAAGGTAGAAAAAT